>NZ_JBANBA010000007.1:0-139925 GCF_059803475.1 Bradyrhizobium sp. UFLA05-89
GCGCGCGCCATCTTCACACTCCAACGGTCGGGACGAAGAGCTGGCCTGCAATCGAACAAAGAGCTGACCAACCACCTTGACACACCAACTCCCCATGTGAGCAATCCAGAATATTCCCGCGGTGGGACTCTGGATTGCTTCGCTGCGCTCGCAATGACGATGTGGATGCAGCCTCTCCCCGCATCCGCCTTCGCTGACGCTTCGGCGGGACAAGCGCGGGAAGAGGCGAAGCATCACTTCTGCGGCAGGTTCACCCGAACGTGGAGCTCGCGGAGCTGCTTGGTCGTGGCTTCCGATGGCGCGCCCATCAGGAGGTCCATGGCCTGCTGGTTCATCGGGAACAGCGAGATCTCGCGCAGGTTCGTCGTGCCGCAGAGCAGCATCACGATGCGGTCGACGCCCGCGGCCATGCCGCCATGCGGCGGCGCGCCGTACTGGAAGGCGCGGTACATTCCGCCAAAACGCTCGACCACTTCCTGCTCGCCATAGCCGGCGATCTCGAACGCCTTCACCATCGCTTCGGGCACATGGTTGCGGATGCCGCCCGAGGCAATCTCGTAGCCGTTGCAGGTGATGTCGTACTGGAAGGCCTTGATGGTCAGAGGATCCTGGCCCTTCAACGCTTCCAGGCCGCCCTGCGGCATCGAGAACGGGTTGTGCGAGAAGTCGACCTTCTTGTCGTCCTCGTTGTACTCGTACATCGGGAAGTCGACGATCCAGGCGAGCTCGAACCGCTCCTTGTCGGTGAGGTTCAACTCCTCGCCGACCCTGTTGCGGGCGAGCCCCGAAAACTTCCAGAACTTGTCGGGATCACCGGCGACGAAGAAGGCGGCATCGCCCTCCTTCACGCCGAGCTGCGCGCGGATCGCAGCCGTGCGTTCCGGCCCGATGTTGTTTGCCAGCGGACCTGCGCCCTCGCCGCCCTCACGCCACATGATGTAGCCGAGGCCGGGCTGGCCCTCGCCCTGCGCCCAGGAGTTCATGCGGTCGCAGAAGGCGCGGCTGCCGCCGCCTGCGGCCGGGATCGCCCAGACCTGGTTCTTGGGGTCTTCGAGCATGCGCGCGAATACCTTGAAGCCGGAGCCGCGGAAGTGCTCGGAGACGTCCTGCATCTCGATGGGGTTGCGCAGGTCCGGCTTGTCGCTGCCGTATTTGCGCAAGGCCTCGGCGAACGGAATCCGCCGCCAGCCCTTCGTCACCGGCTTGCCCTTGGCGAACTCCTCGAACACGCCGGTGATGACAGGCTCCATCGCCGCGAAGACGTCGTCCTGCGTGACAAAACTCATCTCGACGTCGAGCTGGTAGAACTCGCCGGGCAGACGGTCGGCGCGCGGGTCCTCGTCGCGGAAGCAGGGCGCGATCTGGAAGTAGCGGTCGAAGCCCGACATCATCAGCAGCTGCTTGTATTGCTGCGGCGCCTGCGGCAGCGCGTAGAACTTGCCGGGATGGATGCGCGACGGCACCAGGAAGTCGCGCGCGCCTTCCGGCGAGGACGCGGTCAGGATCGGCGTGTTGAACTCGAAGAAGCCCTGCGCCTTCATCCGCTGGCGCATGGAATCGATGATCGCGACGCGCGTCATGATGTTCTGGTGCAGCTTCTCGCGGCGCAGGTCGAGGAAGCGGTATTTCAGGCGAATGTCTTCAGGGTATTCCTGGTCGCCGAACACCGGCAGCGGCAGGTCGCCGGCCGGGCCCAGCACCTCGATCTCGCTGACGTAGACCTCGACCTTGCCGGTCGGCAGGTCGTCATTGTCGGTGCCTTCCGGGCGGCGGCGGGCCTTGCCGTCCATACGCACCACGTATTCCGAGCGCAGCTTCTCGGCCAGCGAGAACGCCGGCGAGTCCGGGTCCACCACGCACTGGGTCAGGCCGTAATGGTCGCGCAGGTCGATGAACAGCACGCCGCCATGGTCGCGGACGCGATGGACCCAGCCGGAAAGGCGGACCGTCTCGCCGATGTGGCTCTCGCGGAGCGCGCCGCATGTATGTGACCGGTAGCGATGCATGGTAGTCCCAAAATGATGTCGGAGGATCGAATCGGACGGCCCAAAAGGCCGATCCGAAGTTGTGGCTGGGTTTACCCGACGAGGCCCGGTGCGGCAACCAAGGGAACGGCCTGTTTTGGGCCCGGAATGCCCATTTTTATACGAGCCTGGCCTGAGCCTTTGCTGACGGGCGTTCCAGCCCTACATTTACGACCATGACCGTCCATTTCCCGTTCCAGAACTCCTATTCGGCGCTGCCGGACACCTTCTTCGCCCGCGTGGCACCGACCCCGGTCGCCGCGCCCCGGCTGATCAAGCTGAACCGGCCGCTTGCCATCCATCTTGGGCTTGATCCGGACCTGCTGGAGACGCCGGAGGGCGCCGAGATCCTGGCCGGCAAGACGGTTCCCGCCGGCGCGGACCCCATCGCCATGGCCTATGCCGGGCACCAGTTCGGGCAGTTCGTGCCCCAGCTCGGGGATGGCCGGGCGATCCTGCTCGGCGAGGTCATCGACAAGGACGGCGTCCGCCGCGACATCCAGCTCAAGGGCTCGGGCCCCACCCCGTTCTCCCGCCGCGGCGACGGCCGTGCCGCGCTCGGGCCAGTGCTGCGCGAGTATGTGGTCAGCGAAGCGATGTACGCCCTGGGCATCCCGACCACGCGCTCGCTTGCCGCCGTCGTCACCGGCGAGCACGTGATCCGCGAGACGGCGCTGCCGGGCGCAGTCCTGACCCGCGTGGCGTCGAGCCACATCCGCGTCGGCACCTTCCAATATTTTGCAGCGCGCCGCGACACCGATGCGATCCGCGCCCTCGCCGACCACGTCATCGACAGGCACTATCCGGAGCTGCGTGGTGCAGAGCGCCCCTATCACGCGCTGCTCGCCGGCGTCGTGGCACGGCAGGCCGACCTCGTCGCGCGCTGGCTGCTGGTCGGCTTCATCCATGGCGTGATGAACACCGACAACACCTCGATCTCGGGCGAGACCATCGATTACGGCCCCTGCGCTTTCATGGACTCCTACGATCCCGCGCAGGTGTTCTCGTCGATCGACGAGATGGGTCGCTACGCCTATGCCAACCAGCCGCGCATCGCACTGTGGAATCTGACGCGGCTCGCCGAATGCCTCTTGCCGCTGTTCTCCGACGATCAGGAGAAGGCGATCGAACAGGCGCAGGACATTCTTGGCGCGTTTCCAGACGCGTTCAGCAAGGCCTATCAGGCAGGCCTGCGCAGGAAGGTTGGACTGTTCACGGAGCGTGACGGCGACGAGGCGCTAATCCAGGACCTGCTGGATGCGATGGCGAAGAACGCTGCCGACTTTGCCCTCACCTTCCGCAAGCTGGGCGACGTAGCGGGCGATGCCGCCGCCGACGAGCATGTCCGCGCGCAGTTCATGGATCCGAGCGCGTTCGACGAGTGGGCCAAACGCTGGCGCGAGCGTCTCGCTTCGGAGCCGCAATCGGCCGCAGAGCGGCAAGCCACCATGCACGCCGTCAATCCCGCCCTCATCCCGCGCAACCATCGCGTCGAAGCGGTGATCCGGGCTGCGGTGGATGACGACAACTACGCACCGTTCGAGGAACTGGTGAAGGTGCTGGCCAAGCCGTACGAGGATCAGCCGGAGTATGCGGCCTATCAGGACCCGCCGCTACCGGACCAGCGCGTGCTGCGGACGTTTTGCGGGACGTGAGAGGCGATTGCAACTTCGTAGGGTGGATTAGCCAAAGGCGTAATCCACCACCTTTCTCACTACGTGGAAACTAAAGAGGTGGGTTACGCTTCGCTAACCCACCCTACGAACTGACGCAGCCATCACATCCGCTCTCCGAACCCTCCGATAGCCTCGGAGTCCCCGCCCCAATCTTCCGGAAACAATCCGGCGCGAACATCGCGGTGAAACGACGAGTACGGCCAATCGCGCACCCTGGAGACGTGCCCGTGCTTTACGGGGTTGTAATAGCAGTATTCGACATGGCGCGCGTAGTCCGCTTCATCGCGGATCAGGTGCTCCCAAAAACGGCGCTGCCAGATGCCACGCTCGTTTCGAGCTGCACGGATAGCGCTCAACCGTTCGTTCGCTGGCAGCGCTTTCGCAAACCGGGTCTTGATCAACCGCCAGCGCACCGAGAAGTCGGAATCGCCCGACGGCAGCTTCAGGACCACGAACGCATTGATGCCGAACGGATGGCTCCGACACGTTGCGGCGACAGCCTCTCGCAAAGTTTCGATCTGCTCGATTAAAATAGCCTTGCGTCGATCAAGTAGGTTCACCGTGAAGAACCAGCAACCTCCGGGGACGAATGCGCGGCGGTAGTCAGACATCTGCGGCAAGTAGCACAACTTGAAGTTGGCGAACAGGGGTGGATTACGCCTTCGACTAATCCACCCTACGCAGTGCGTCGTTCAAATACCGCACCGCGAGACGACCCGGTTGACCCCGTCTGCCGTTCTGCCCAACAATTTGTCGCATCGGCAATCATCGTCATCAAACTGAAACACTCGCACTCTAACCGGCTGGCGGGCCGTCTTGCCGGAGGCGACCATCCTCCCAGAGACCTGATACGCGCGCCATGCCTTTCAAATTCATCCACCTCACCGACACGCATCTTGCGGGCCCGGGCCTGAAACTCTACGGCCTCGATCCGCGCGCCCGCCTCGACGCCGCCATCGATGACATCAACACGCACCATGCCGATGCCGCCTTTGCGGTCGTGACCGGCGATCTCACCCATTGGGGTGATGCCGCGGCTTACGCGGATTTCGCCGCTGCGATGGCCCCGCTTGGGATTCCCCACATCGCCATGGTCGGCAATCATGACCGCCGCGTCGCCTGCCTTGACGGGCTCAAGGCGGCGCCCCGCGATCCCAATGGTTTCGTGCAGGGCACGCGCACGACAGAGCACGGCCTGTTCGTCTTCCTCGACACGCTGGACGAGACCAGCGACGCCGGCGAGATGTGCACAAAGCGTCTCGGCTGGCTTGCGGACACGCTTGCCGCCGCGCCCGCAGCGATGCCGTTCCTCATCTTCATGCATCATCCGCCGTTCCCGGTCGGCGTCCACGCGATGGACGAGATCGCGCTGAAGCAGAGCGCTGAATTTGCCGAGGTGATCGCGCCCTATCGCGCGCGTATCCGCCACCTCTTCTTCGGCCATGTGCACCGGCCGATCTCGGGCAGCTACGGCAAGATCCCCTTCTCCACCCTGCGCGGCACCAACCACCAGGTCTGGTTCGAGCTCGATCCGAAGGCCACCAATCATCTCGCAAGCCATGAGCCGCCGGCCTATGGCGTGGTGCTGATCGACCAGGAGAACCTGGTCGTGCACAGCCACGACTTCCTCGACACCAACCTGCGTTTCCCCTTCTCTCCGCCAGAGGGAATGGACGATCGCGACTATGCGCTCAACTTCCCGGCGCGGTGAGATGAGCCTGGCCGAACCAGCACCGCTCGCCGTTACCCGATCAGCACCGCCGCGCCTCAACGTCCTCCAAAGGTTCACCGCCGGCTTCAAGGCCTCGCTTCCGGCCTATCTGCTGCTGTTGCCCTCGCTCATCTTCCTCGCAGCCTTCACCTACGGCGCGGTCGGACGGGTGATCGTCGATGCGCTCTATCAGCGTGCCACGCCGCGGGCGCCGAGCCGCTTCGTCGGGCTGGACAATTTGGCGGCGGTGCTCGCCGACCCCGCTTTCACAGGCGCCGTCGTCAACAATCTCATCTATGCGGTCGGCACCGTGGTGCCGAGCATGGCGCTCGCCTGCCTCTTTGCGCTGGCGCTGTCGCGTACCAATGCGGTGACGAGCGCGCTGCGCGCCGCGCTGTTCCTGCCAGTGCTGATCCCGATGGTCGCCGCCTCCGCGCTGTTCCTGTTCATCTTCCTGCCCAACGTCGGACTGCTCGACTACTATGTCGGCCGCCTGGTTCCGGTGCTGCCCAACTGGCTCGGCGATCCCGACGTCGCGCTGATCGTGATCATGGTAATCACGATCTGGAAAAACGCCGGCTACTACATGCTGTTCTTCCTCGCAGGCCTCCAGGCGGTGCCGGAGGACGCGATGGAAGCCTCCTATCTCGACGGCGCGGGGCCTTGGCAGCGCCTGCGCTACATCATCCTGCCGGAGCTTAAGCCCACCTTCCTGTTCGTCACCGTGATCGCCGGCCTCAATGCCGTGACGCAGGTCGACCATGTCTTCGTCATGACCCAGGGCGGGCCATCGAACGCGACCAATCTCGTGCTGTTCTACATCTACGAGCAGGCGGTCGAGCATTACGACGTCGGGAAGGCCTCGGCAGCAACGCTGCTCTCGCTCGGCGTGCTGATGGGCCTGACGGCGCTGTCCTTCCGGACTCTTGCGAACCGCGAGGGCGGGCCATGAACCCGTTCAAGGGATTGTTCACGCACGCGCCGCTCGCGACCCGCAACGAGATCACGCCAAAGCTCGGATTTGCGCTGGTGGTGCTGCTCGCGCTGGTCTGGCTGATCCCGTTCCTGTGGATGGCAGTGGCAACGCTCCGCCCCGCCTCCGACGGCATCAACGCGATGGCCGAGCTGATGCCGAGCCTGAAACCCACGCTCGACAATATCAAGGATGCCTGGGACATCGGCGATTTCCCGCGCTACTTCCTCAACACCACAATCATCTGCACCGGCATCCTGCTGGTGCAGTTCGTGACCGTGACTCTGGCGGGCTTTGCTTTTGCGCGACTTTCCTTTGCCGGAAAGTCGCTGATCTTCTATCTCTTCCTGCTCCAGCTCATGCTGGTGCCGGTGCTGCTCATCGTGCCGAACCTGACGCTGGTGGCAAAGCTCGGCCTCTACGACACCTTGACCGGTGTGATGATGCCGTTCTTCGCCTCGGCCTTCGGCACCTTCCTGATGCGACAGGCCTTCGAGGCCATCCCGACCGAGCTTGAGGATGCAGCCCTGATCGACGGCGCCGGCGTGTTCGCGCGCATCCGCCACATCTACGTGCCGCTGTCGCTGCCGAGCTTTTCGGCCTTCGCCATCGTCTCCGTAACGAGCCATTGGAACGACTTCCTCTGGCCGCTGATGGTGATCAACTCGCCGGACAAGCGCCCGCTGACCGTCGGGCTTTCCGTCTTCACCAAGACCGCCGAAGGCACTCAGGCCTGGGGCACCATTGCCGCCGGCACCCTGATCGTGATCGCGCCGCTGCTCGTCACCTTCCTGATCTTCCAGAAGCGCTTCATCAGCTCTTTCGTCACCTCAGGCATCAAATAGGAGATTTTCGATGCTGCTCTCCCGCCGGCTTGCGCTCGGCCTCACCATCGCAGGCGCCCTCGCCTTTCCAGCCTTTGCCGAAGGCCCGACCGAGATCGACTTGTTCTTCCCCGTCCCCGTCGACGGCAAGCTCGCCCGCGACATGGGCACCATGATCAAGGAGTTCAACGAGACCCATCCCGAGGTCAAGGCGACCGCGGTCTATACCGGCTCCTATGACGACACGCTGATCAAGACGCGCGCCGCGATCAAGGCCGGCAAGCCGCCGGCGGCCGTGATCATGTCGGCGAACTTCCTCCTGGACATGCAGATCGAGAACGAGCTCACCAATCTCGATTCCCTGATCGCCGCCGACGGCACCACCAAGGCGCAATTCCTCGGCCAGTTCTTCCCCGCACTGCACGGCAACGCCGTGATCAACCGCTCGGTCTATGGCGTGCCGTTCCACAACTCGACGCCGCTGCTCTACATCAACGCCGAGCACGCCAAGGAAGCGGGGCTCGATCCCGACAAGCCACCGCAGACTTGGGCCGAGGTCACCGACTGGGCCAAGAAGCTCACCAAGCGCGAGGGCGACAAGGTCACGCGCTGGGGCATCGAGATTCCCTGCGCCTATGACTATTGCGGCTGGATGATGGAGACGCTCACCATGTCCAATGGCGGGCGTTACTACAACGAGGAGTTCGGCGGCGAAGTCTATTACGACACGCCGTCGATGCTCGGCGCGCTCTCCTGGTGGAACGACCTCATCGCCAAGCACAAGGTGCATCCGCCGGGCGCAACGCCAGGCCCGGCCGTGAGCACTGCCTTCATCTCCGGGAACGCCTCGATGATGATGCTCTCGACGGGCTCGCTCACTTACGTGCGCGACAACGCCAAATTCCCCTACAAGGTCGCGTTCATCCCGCGCAACGTCCGCAACGCCGTGCCGATCGGCGGTGCCTCGCTGATCATCCCGGCGGGCCTCGAAGCCGACAAGCAGAAGGCGGCCTGGACGCTGATCAAGTGGATGACCTCGCCGGAGAAGAGCGGCTGGTGGAGCCGTGCCACGGGCTATTTCGCCCCGAACATGGCCGCCTACAAGACGCCGGAGATGCTCGACTTCCTCGGCAAGAATCCGGACGCGAAGACGGCGGTCGACCAGCTCGACGTCGCAAAGCCCTGGTTCGCGACCTACAAGACCGTGCCGGTCCGCAAGACCCTCGAGGACGAGGTGATGCTGGTCCTGAACGGCAAGAAGCAGCCGAAGGATGCGCTCGCCGCCGCCCAGAAGGCCGCCGACGAGCTGCTCAAGCCCTACAACGCCGAGACGGCGTTGAAGCTGCCGTAAGGTCAAACGGGCGCTCCGGCAAACGGAGCGCCCGTTAACCTCCCGTCCACCATTCGGCCCGCCCCGGCGCCGGTAACCACGACAATTAACAGACCGTCAATTCGGCCCCGACAAATCTACGGATCTTTCGGGGAGTTGGCCGTGGATCTGTTGGTTTTCGAGTTTCTGGGACTGGCGATGCTCGCCATGTGCGTGGTCGTGGTGGCACTGCCCTGCGGGCGAAAGCCGTCGCAACGGATCCGGTACGAGTAGGATTTCGCGTCCGCGACCTGCGGATTGGCCCGTCCGCGGTCGGCAGGGGCGATTCCGGCCGAAATCAAGCTCCGAATTCGTTCCAACCCCCTTGACATCACAGCACTTTCGGCAGAACGGCTGATGTACGTGTCATGGGCCGTTCATGGATCTGATTACCACCACCGCTGACCTAGCCGCTGCCTGCAGCCGGCTGGCCGAGCATCCCGTCATTACCGTCGATACCGAGTTCCTGCGCGAGACCACCTACTACCCGCTCCTGTGCGTGGTGCAGATGGCGAGCCCCAAGGAGGCCGTGGTCATCGATGCCCTCGCCGAGGGCATCGACCTCAAACCCTTCTTCGAGCTGATGGGCAACGAGAAGGTCCTGAAGGTCTTCCACGCCGCCCGCCAGGACATCGAGATCATCTGGCACCAGGCCAACATCATCCCGCATCCAGTGTTCGACACCCAGGTCGCGGCCATGGTGCTCGGCTATGGCGACAGCATCGCCTATGACCAGCTCGTCGAGAAGGTCACCGGCCATCGGCCGGACAAGACCCATCGCTTCACCGACTGGTCGCGCCGGCCGCTGACGAAGGAGCAGATGCACTATGCGGTCTCCGACGTCACACACCTGCGCGAGGTGTTCGCCGCGCTCGATGCCGACCTGAAGAAGCGCCGCCGCAGCGAATGGGTCTCCATCGAGATGGAGATCCTGACCTCACCCCGCACCTACGACTTCCATCCCGAGCGCGCCTGGGAGCGGCTCAAGACGCGGGTGCGCAAGCCGAAGGATCTGGCGGTGCTAATGGAGGTCGCGGCCTGGCGCGAGCAGGAAGCGCAAAGCCGCGACGTGCCGCGCGGCCGCGTGCTGCGTGACGACGCGATCAGCGACATCGCGACCCACGCGCCGACCACGCTGGAAAAGCTTGCCCATCTGCGCTCGGTGCCGAAGGGTTTTGAAAAATCCAGGTGGGGCGCGGACATCATCGCCGCGGTCGAGCGCGGGCTGGCGCGCGACCTCTCGAAGCTGCCGAAGCTGGAGAAGCCGCGCAACAATTCCAACGGCGCGGCGATCGTCGAGCTGCTGAAGGTGTTGCTGCGCATGACCGCGGAGCGCCATGCTGTGGCGAGCAAGGTAATTGCGACCGTCGACGATCTCGAAGAGATCGCAGCCGATGACGAGGCCGACGTGCCCGCGCTGCGCGGCTGGCGCCGCGAGCTGTTCGGCGACGCCGCCCTGAAGTTGAAGCACGGCCAGCTCGCGCTTGCGATCGACAAGGGCCGCGTGGTCGGTGTCAGCCGGGCGTAATAGCCCGCAATCTCTCCCCAGGGTCGTCCTGGCGAAAGCCAGGACCCATTACCCAGGGAGGAGTTTGACGAAGACTCGTCGTTCGATACTCGTGCCACCCGCTATCGTCACGCGGTATGGGTCCTGGCTTTCGCCAGGACGACACCGAAAGTGTGACAAGCGCCCCTCAAGCCGGCGTCAGCTTTGCAGCCTCCGCCTTCATGTCGTCCAGCACGCCCGCGATGGTGCCGACCAGCTCGTCGATCTGGGCCTTGGTGACGATCAGCGGCGGGCAGATGGCGATGGCGTCGAGCATGTTGCGCGAGATGACGCCGCGCTCCTGGAGCATGCGCGCCGCGATGCCGCCGACGGCGCCCGGCGTGCTTGCTGCCGTCTTGCGCTGCTTGTCGAGCACGAGTTCGATCGCGGCGATCATGCCGACGCCGCGGATTTCGCCGACCAGCGGATGGCTCGAAAGCTCACCCAGCCGCGCCTGCAGATGGGCTCCCGCCTCCGCAGCATACGCGACCAGGCCGCGCTCCTCGATGATCTTGAGGTTTTCCAGCGCGACCGCCGCGCCGACCGGATGACCGCCTGCCGTGAAGCCGTGGCCGAGGACGCCGATCTTGTTGCTCTCGTCCGCGATCGGCTCGAACATCCGGTCATTCATCAGTACCGCCGAGAACGGGAAATAACTCGAGGTGATCTGCTTGGAGAGGACGATCGCATCTGGCTTGATGTTGTAGGTGTCGCAGCCGAACATCTTGCCGGTGCGGCCGAAGCCGCAAATGACCTCGTCGGCGACGAGCAGGATGTCATACTTCTTCAGGACCTGTTGGACCTTGTCCCAATAGGTCGCGGGAGGAACGATCACGCCGCCTGCCCCCATCACCGGCTCGCCGAAAAAGGCCGCGATGGTGTCCGGACCTTCCCTCACGATCAGCGCTTCCAGCTCCTCGGCGCGCCGCGTCGCAAAGGCTTCCTCGCTCTCGCCGGGCTGGCCGTCCTTGTAGAAATGCGGTGAGCCCGTATGCAGGATATTCGGCAACGGAAGATCGAAGGAGCGGTGATTGTTCGGCAGGCCGGTGAGGCTTGCGGAGGCGATCGTGACGCCGTGATAGGCGCGCATGCGGCTGATCACCTTCTTGCGCTGCGACTGTCCGAGGGCGTTCGAACGATAAGCGATCAGCTTCAGCACCGTGTCATTGGCCTCTGAGCCGGAGTTGGTGAAGAACACCTTGCTCATCGGTACCGGCGCGAGGGCAACGAGCTTCTCGGCGAGATCGATCGAGGGCCCATGCGATTTCGCGGAGAACACGTGGTAGAATGGCAGGGCCTGCATCTGCCGGTACGCAGCCTCGACCAGCCGCTTCTCGTTGAAGCCGAGCCCGACGCTCCACAGGCCGGCCATCGCCTCGAAATAGCGCTTGCCCGCGGCGTCGAAGACATAGGGCCCCTCGCCGCGCTCGATCACCAGCGGGCCATTCTGCTGATGGGTGCGCGCGTTGGTATAGGGATGAAGCTGGAAGGCCACATCGCGGGCTTCTTGCGAATTGGGCAGCATGGTCATCATATCATTCCTTCAGCCTTCGGCTCGCGTCAAAACGGAGCTCGTCTGTCGACGGCGTCGTCACTTGGCTATTGCGACACGTCACAACTTGCAACGTCAATTCGTCGGCAGCACGGCTGCGTTGCAGGAAACAGTAAAGTGCCGGTTCAGGCAGCTCCGTCATCGTCGCTGCCATCCGAGGCAGCCTCGGCCGCCTCGCGCGCCTCGACAAGCGCCATTGAGAGCAGATAGACGGTCGTCGACAGGCCGAGCCGGCGCGCGACTTCAAGGGCGCGCGACAGATCGCCAACCAGACCTTCCAGCTCTTGCCCCCGGGACAATGTCGTCAATCACCCTCGTCGCGGGCCGCGCCCGTCTATACCGCGATGGCGCCGGTGGTCCTGATGAGCTCGGCGCTGGGGCGAAGAGTAGCAAAATTACTGATCACGTTCACCACCGACTGCTTGTAGTCGGCTGCGTCGCCATGGCCCGGATGGCGGCAGGCGACCGCGTCAGTGACAACCTGGTAACGATGGCTCCGGTGAAACCCGTCGACCACTGTCGCCAAAATCGTCTCGTCGAGCGAAAAGCCGAGCAACACGCAGCGGATATTTCGGATGTTCGCGCTGTAGTCCGCAAACCGCGCGGAACTGTAGGCTGACGGCAGAGGATGCTCAAACGTCATCTCCCCGGGGCGCGGCCTCAGCTCAACAATCCAATCGGTCAGCTTGGATGCCGGATTGAACCAGGCGGCCTGCGCAATGCGCTTGATGTGCATCACCGGCCAGAGATTGTCGCGCCACAGCGTCAACAACTCCAGGCAGCGCGAGGTCGTGGCGTCGCCGTCGAGAATGACATGGCGACGCCCGGGTGTCAGATATTCGACCTGCAGATCGGCGCAAACCAGGATCGGCGGATCGTCGTGAATGGAGTCCGGCATTTTTCTGTTCGTAGCTGCACCAATTTTTAGCGCTGGGTCATCGAGACGTTACGCAGTGGCGATGTCACCGCCCGTCCCGCCGAGGCATCGAGCACTCCCGGCCGATCCCAATCGCCCTCGGGGCGGATGATCACGTAAGGATCACTGTCCAGCGTGATCGCGTCCGGTCCCGGCTCGATCTCGAGCACCATCTCGGTATAGGAAAAATCCGAGAAGGTGATCTTGCGATTGTGGCCCAGCGGCTTGGCGCCGAAATGGGCCCAGAAGTCCACCAGCCGGTCCTGCGCCTGCCCATAGATCTTGCGGAAGCCCTTGCGCTTCACATAGTCGACGCTCGCCTGCACGAGCTTGAACGACACGCGCGAGCGACGGTACTGGTGGCGCACCGCGAGCCGCTCGACCTTGGCGAACTCGCCGAAGAAGCGAACCCGCAGGCAGCCGGCGGGCTCGTTGCCGATGAAGCCGATGAAATGTGCGGCGACCAAATCGTTGCCGTCGAACTCTTCCTCGAAAGGACAATCCTGCTCGGCGAGATAGACCGCCGATCGGATGGCAGTGACCAGCATGAGATCGCTGGGATCACGCGCGATGCGGATCGTGATGGCGCGCGAGTCGGGTTTGGCTAAAGGAATTCTAGTGCCGTGCATCTGCAAGACTCCCTGCTTCAATCATCACGCCCCGCCTGCGTATGGGCAGTCGATTCCATGGCCGCTCGTAACACCAGAGGTCGGGCTGAAAGCTCGCGATAGGCTCAAAACCCGTCGCTTTCATGATGTCGCGTCCTGCCGCCGTCGACGGCTGCGCGAAACAATCGGCGCTTCGTAACCGCGGCTGCCGCAGATGCGCAGCCGCCTTGCCTAGACCGGCAATCCCGCGGCCGGTGGTCGCGATAGCCCAGATGTAGGTGGCCGAGACCTCCTCGTCGCCAGATGCGAGATGCCGGATGTCGGGCCTGGTCAGGCAGATCTCGTCGAGCAGCAGCGCGTCATGGCCGCGCTCATTGAGAAACAGGAAGGCCATGCCTCCGACCAGCGCGCCGTTCCGCGTGAACGTCAGAAGACATTGAGAATCGAAGGTGAAATAGCGTGCTAGTTCCTGCTCGCCGATCCGCACGCCGGGGACTAACCGGTGCGCCATGTCGGCAAGTGCAGCAATTTCGGAAAATTGCGCACAATGGACATCGATGTCTGGGCTGAGCGGCAGCGCGTCAAATTCATGCCTTGCGGCGAAGGAGCCCCTTTCCATACCCATCCCACCCCTCTATCGTTTGGTTCGTCCCGTTAGGGTGAGGAGCTTAGCGGGTAAGGAACAGGTGTATGCAGCAACTATTGCACCGGGGTGCTGCGATGACGCAGCACCGCAGCGATGAGCCCCTGGATGCATCCTGGGACGATTTGAAGCTGTTTTTAGCTTGCGCGAAATATAAAAGTTTCCGCAACGCCGCTGAGGAGCTCGGCCTCACGTCAACGACGCTGATGCGCCGGATCGACCGGCTCGAAGAGAGCATCGGCTGCAAGCTGTTCCTGCGCGACCAGAGCGGATTGACGCTGAGCGACGAAGGCACGGCGATGATCTCCGATGTCACGTTGATGGAGCGTTACGCCTTCAATGTATTTCGCCGCGCCTCGCGTAGCTCGAGCGACGCAACGGGCACCGTGCGCGTCGCAGTCACGGAAGGGCCCGGCAATTTCTGGATACTGCCGCGGCTGATCGACTTCCAGAAGACCTATCGCAAGATCACCGTCGACCTGCGCTGCGCGATGGAGCAGGCCGATGTTGCGCGCCTGGAGTCCGATATTGCGATCCAGCTGGAGCCGCCCACCAATCCGGATCTGATCGTGGCCAAGCTTGGCCGGCTGCACATCTATCCTTTCGTCTCGAAGGATTACGAGAGCCTGCACGGCGTGCCTGGCACGCTTGCCGAGTTGCCGAACCATCGGATCATCAAGCAGAATGCACCGCAGGTCGACGACACGGCTTATGCCCGCATCCTGGGGCTCAAGTCGCTCGAGGGCATCGTCGGAATCAAGACCAACTCGTCGGTCGGCGTGCTCTATGCAGTGGAACGCGGCGCCGGCATCGGCTTTCTGCCCACGGTGTCGATCGCACTCGGCGCGCCGCTCGTCGCCGTCGATCTCGGCGTCAGTCACCACGCCGATCTCTGGCTCACCTATCACAAGGAATTCCGCGCCTCCGAACGGCACAAGATCGTGGTCGAGTGGCTGAAGAAGATCTTCGATCCGCGCACCTATCCCTGCTTCCGCGACGAGTTCATCCACCCGAACGCGCTGGTGCCGATGATGGCGGCGGTCCGGGAGAGCTTTGGCCTGATGGGCTATGTTGCGGCGGCGCCAACCTGATCGGCGGCGCTACCATCTGTACTCGAAGCCGACCGTGCCCTGGTGTGACCGCAACTCGTTGCGGAACTTACCGTCATAATTGACGTAGAGGCGCGCAGTGTTGGTCAGGCTGAGCGAAGCGGACGCGCCGGTGTCGAGGCCGTAGCGGCTCTCGCCGATGCCGGGCACTACGAGGCCCTGCGTGCCGAGGCTGACCTGGATCGATCCCAGGTCCTGATAGAAATTGTCGACGAACTTGCCGTAGGCGGAGAGGTCCAGGATCTTCTGGTCGAATATGAAGTAGCGCCCGACCTCGGCGCCGAGCATGAGGCGCGCGCGAGCGAGTGCGGACGAGCCGACGGTCAGGGGAAAGAGGCTGCCCGTCTCCTGAAACGAGGCGCTGGTGGCGCGGACATATTCCAGCGCACCTTTCGGGACGAAGCGGGCCTGGTCCTGGGTCCAGTAGTAGCTCATCTCGGTCAGCGCGCCGTCGATGGTGGCGCGATAGCCCGCGGTCGCAAAGCCGAAGCCGGTGTCCCGGCTGGAATGGACGTTGCCGAAGCCGTGCACGAGCGCAAAAGCCCAGGTCCAGGGTCCCTTGTCGACCGAGCCGTTGACGCCGAGCTGGGTCAGATCCAGCGTCGCCGATTGCAGCGCCAGAGGCACGTCGATGTCGGTATGGCTCTGATCGACGGAGAAGCCGAGATTGACTCCCGGCGCAAGCCGCGCGCCGAAGCCCGCGACTCCGCCGATGGTCGTGCGCTTGTCGCCGACGAAGTCACCCTGCGCGTCGGTTCGCGTTGAAATGCCGTAACCCTCAAACCAGGTCCGGTAGCGCGGCCCTTCCGCCGCCTCCGCAGCACCGCCGCCGCCGGGATTGGTGCGGGAGGTCCGGTCGAAGCCGTTCGAGGCCTGGTTGCCCAGCCGCTCCAGGAAACTGGAGCCGAGGTTGAGCGTTGTGTTGCCCGCCGACTGGCCGTAGTTCATCGCGGTTGGCGTCGGTGACGGCGTAGGTGTCGGCGTAGGTGTCGGGGTGGGCGTTGGGGTCGCTGTGGGCGTTGGTGTCGGCGTCTGCGCATGGGCCGGCGCGACCAGGATCATCAGGGAGAGCGCAAGGGCGATCGCGGTGATGCTCGCGGCCCGCCGGACAAAACCCGGCCGGCTCGTCCGCCTAGTCCCTGAAGGCTGCGATAGGCGGCGCATGACGACACAATTCCCGAAGCAAATGGCGGCGCGCAAAAATGCAACACGCATCGCGGCACCTGCGACGATTTGCGCTGAACCGGCGTGAAGGGTCAATCGCTTGGGCGGCATCGAACGGGGTGATTACCCCGCCCTGTGGTACCGCTGCCACAGGTCACGAACTCTGCCGTCGCGCGCCGGATCGGGACTTGAATTTTGCACGCTGCTTGCTAGCGCGCGATTTTCATGTTGCAATATCCGGCACAATCGGATTTGGCCGCTCGACTGTGCGTTTCGCGACATTGAGACTCAAGACTCGAACAGACTTCCGGAAGCCCGTTTGTGGCGTGGCACGCGCAAAGACGTGACCGCGTCTTTTTTATGTCTGAAGGAGGAGACTGGCGATGCAAAAGGGCACCGTCAAATGGTTCAACCCGACAAAGGGCTATGGCTTCATCAAGCCGAATGGCGGCGACAAGGACGTGTTCGTCCATATCTCCGCAGTCGAGCGCGCTGGGCTGACCACCCTTAATGAAAATCAGGTGGTTGAATACGATCTCGTGGAGAACCGCGGCAAGACCTCGGCGGAGAACCTCAGGGTTCACTGACTTTCTGCCCACGATCGACTGACACGCATGAATTCCCCCGGGCTCCGCCCGGGGGATTTCGTTTGTGGCTCAAGCCTGCATGGCGCTTCAGCTCACCACCGGCGAGATCAAGAAATTCTCCGAGCCGCCGCTCCCCCCCGTCTTGCAGACATCGCCGTCGATTCGGACCTTGCCGGTCGCAAGCAGGCGCAGCGCTTCGGGATAGATGCGGTGCTCGACTTCGAGGATACGTTCGGAGAGCGTATCCGCCGTGTCGTTGTCGCTGACGGGAACCGCGCCCTGCATCACGATTGGGCCGGCATCGGTCGCGGGGATCACGAAGTGCACCGTCGCGCCGGACAGCTTGACGCCCGCGCGCAAAGCCTGGCCGTGCGGATCAAGACCGGGGAAGGACGGCAGCAGCGAGGGATGGATGTTGAGCATTCGTCCGTACCAGCTTTGCGTGAACTCTGCCGTGAACAGCCGCATGAAGCCGCCGAGACAGATCAGCTCGATGCCGTGCTGGTCGAGCGCGGCATGCAGCGCCGCCTCGAAGCCGGCGCGGTCCTTACCGAACGGCTTGCTCTCGATCACCAGCGTCTTTACGCCGCTCGCCCTCGCCTTCTCCAGGCCCAGTGCGGCGGCCTTGTTCGAAATGACGAGCGAGATCTCCGCCGGAAAATCCGGTGCGGCGGCGGCCTTGATCAGCGCCGCCATGTTGGAGCCTCGGCCTGAGATCAGGATGGCGACACGGCGCTTCATGGGTTTTACAGCGACAGATCGAGTTGGCCGTTATAAACGACGCGATGCTCGCCCTCGGCCGGGATCACAGTGCCGAGTTGCGCCGCCGTCTCGCCGGCATCGGTGAAGACCTCGATCACCTTGTCGGCGGCATCCGGCTCGACGATCGCGATCATGCCGATGCCGCAGTTGAAGGTGCGCAGCATTTCGAGCTCGGCGATGCCGCCTTGCGCCGCCAGCCATTTGAACACCGGCAGCACCGGCAAGCGGGCGAGATCGATGCCGACACCGAGATGTTTCGGCAGCACGCGCGGGATGTTGTCGGTGAAGCCGCCGCCGGTGATGTGGGCAAGGCCCTTCACCGCGCCGGTCTCGCGGATCGCGCGCAGGCAGGATTTGACATAGAGCCGGGTCGGCGCGAGCAGCGCCCCCCCGAGCGTCATGACCGGCGCAAACGGCGCCTGGGCCTCGAAGCCCAGGCCGGACTGCTCGACGATCTTGCGCACCAGCGAGAAGCCGTTGGAATGCACGCCCGAGGA
Organism: Bradyrhizobium sp. UFLA05-89; assembly: GCF_059803475.1. Taxonomy (NCBI): domain Bacteria; kingdom Pseudomonadati; phylum Pseudomonadota; class Alphaproteobacteria; order Hyphomicrobiales; family Nitrobacteraceae; genus Bradyrhizobium; species Bradyrhizobium sp. UFLA05-89. Next base: position 17,962 of record NZ_JBANBA010000007.1, read on the forward strand.
CGCGAGCCCGATCACTGCATCGCCCGCGGCGATATCCTTGCGCGGCAGTAGCGTCCCGCGCTCGGCAGCACCAACCGCGAAACCGGCGAGATCATAGTCGCCGTCCTTGTAGAGGCCCGGCATCTCGGCGGTCTCGCCGCCGATCAATGCGCAACCTGACTCGCGGCAGCCTTCGGCAACGCCCGCGACGATCGACGCAGCAGCCTCGGGGTCGAGCTTGCCGCAGGCGAAATAGTCGAGGAAGAACAGCGGCTCAGCCCCCTGCACCACGAGGTCGTTGACGCTCATCGCGACGAGGTCGATGCCGATCCCGCCATGCAGGCCGGTCTCGATAGCGATTTTGACCTTGGTGCCGACACCGTCGGTGGCGGCGACCAGGACCGGGTCCTTGAACCCGGCTGCCTTGAGATCGAACAGGCCACCAAAACCGCCGATCTCGGCATCGGCGCCGGCACGCGCGGTGGCGCGCACCATCGGCTTGATCAGGTCGACCAAGCGATTGCCCGCATCGATGTCGACGCCTGAATCGGCGTAGGTAAGGCCGTTTTTGCGGTCGGTCATGCCGGATTTCCAGTGGATTTGCGGCTGGTTACGTCGAATTCGAGGGTTGCGCAATGGCTCGCAAGAGGCCTGAGGCTATACTATGTAGATATCAACCGGTTCAGCCTCCAAAGGGCCGGATTCGAGGTCACACCGGGTGCCGGGAAGCGCCGCGTGAGTATTCCGAACATCATTACCCTGGGCCGCATTATGCTGGTCCCGATCATCGTCTGGGCGATTGTGTCGAGCCAAATGGAGGTGGCGTTCGCCGTCTTCCTGATCGCCGGCATCAGCGACGCCGTCGACGGCTTCCTGGCCAAGCGCTTCAACATGAGGAGCGAGCTCGGCGCCCTGCTCGATCCGCTCGCCGACAAGGCGCTGCTGGTCTCGATCTATCTGGCACTCGGCATCTGGGGCGACATCCCGCGCTGGATCGTGATTCTGGTGGTCTCCCGCGACATCATGATCGTCGCCGCCGTGATCGTCTCCTGGCTGTTCGACAAGCCGGTCGAGATGAAGCCGTCGAAAGTGTCGAAGCTCAACACTGCAGCCCAGGTGGCGTATGCGGCGTTGGTGCTGGCCTCCCTTGCCTTCGGCTTCAACCCCGGACCCTATGATATAATCCTGATGGGCCTCGTCACGGTCTTCACGCTCTCCTCCGTGTCGCTCTATCTCGTCGAGTGGCTGCGACACATGAGCACGATCGAGGCGAAATGAGGGGGATGCGGCCCCGCAAAAGGCCAACTCCCGCCCGATAGGTCGAATCTCTTCGAACAAAGCCGGCCCGTCCGGCATGGAGCAAAGCAAGCGTGGCAGGCCGCGTTCATCCCCGACAACTGGCGTTTTCGCTTCCGCATGCGGAAAGCCTGAGCCGGGACAATTTTCTCGAAGGCCCCGCCAACGCCGCCGGTCTCGCCCTGATCACCGGTTGGCCCGAATGGCCAAACCGGATCATGTGGCTGGCGGGGCCCGAAGGCTCAGGTAAGAGCCACCTCGCCGCCATCTGGGCCGAAGAGGCGGGCGCCCGCTCCACTACCGCCAATGCATTGACTGCGGCCGCCGTGCCTGGAGCGCTCGCCACGGGCGCACTGGTCGTCGAGGACCTGAAAGCGAAGGATTTGGATGAGCGCGCGCTCTTCCATCTGTTGAACCTCGCGCGCGAGGACGGCGCCTACGTCCTGCTCACAGGCCGCGAGGTACCGGCGGCACTGGATATCGAGCTGCGCGACCTCCGCTCGCGCCTGCGCGCCGTGCCGGTGGTGTCGCTCCTGCCGCCGGACGACCAGCTTTTCCGCGGCCTGATCGTCAAGTTCTGCGCAGACCGCCAACTGAGCGTGGATGAGAGCGTGGTCAGCTATCTCGCGACCCGCCTGGAGCGCTCCTCCGCCGCCGCGCGGCGGGCCGTGGAGTTGCTCGACGGCGAAGCCCTGCGGCTCGGCCGGCCCGTGACCCGCGCACTGGCGGCCGAGCTGCTCCGCGACGCCTGACATTTCCAGTCCCTTTTGCAGGCCCCCGCCCACCTCGACCGCTTGACGCGGCCGAGCGGCGGAACATCAATGTCATCGAAACGTCATCGCATTAACACATGCTCCCGCCGGTTTTGCGCGTAAGTCGCAAAGTAAGGCGAGACAATATGGACCGACTTCTCATGGACTCCGCGCAAGCTATTGAAATCAAAGAAAAAGAACTAGAAGCGACGGGTCTGCCGGCGATCGCCACGAGCCCCGAGCGATTCATCAATCGCGAGCTCTCCTGGCTACATTTCAACCGCCGGGTCCTGGAGGAATCCGTCAACTCCCACCACCCGGTGCTGGAGCGGGTGCGATTCCTGTCGATTTCGGCGAATAACCTTGATGAGTTCTTCATGGTCCGCGTCGCCGGCATCAAGGCGCAGGTCCGAGAGGGTATCCCCGAGCGCAGCCCCGACGGCCTGACCCCGTCCGAGCAACTCGCCCTGATCAACCGGACCGTCTCGCAACTCGCAAGCGACCAGCAGGCGATCTGGCGCGATCTGCGCGGCACGCTTGCCGAGGTCGGCATCGTGCTGGTGGACGGCAAGGATGTCACCAAGGCAGAGCGGACGTGGCTGGAGGACTACTTTCTCCACAACGTATTCCCGCTGCTCACCCCGCTTGCGATCGATCCCGCCCACCCCTTCCCGTTCATTCCGAGCCTCGGCTTCACCATCGCCCTGCAGCTCACGCGCGCCGCCGACGGCAGGCAGATGAACGCGCTGATCCGCATGCCCGGCAAGATCGACCGCTTCATCAAACTGCCCGTTGATGGCGTGACGCGGCTGATCCCGCTCGAGCAGGCTACCGCACTCTTCATCAACCGTCTGTTCCCCGGCTATACCGTGCACGGCCAGGGCGCCTTCCGCATCATCCGCGACTCCGAAATGGAAATCGAGGAAGAGGCCGAAGACCTCGTTCGCGTGTTCGAGACGGCGCTGAAGCGCCGCCGCCGTGGATCGGTGATCCGGCTCGAGGTCGATGCCAAGACGCCTGAGCAACTGCGCAACTTCGTGCAGCACGCGCTTTCAGCTGCCGATGACGAAGTGTTCCTGGTCGACGGCGTGCTCGCCATGAACGAGCTGTCGCAGCTCACCCGCCTCGATCGCCCCGACCTCGAATTCACCCCGTACGTGCCCCGTCATCCCGAGCGCGTGCGCGAGCATGGCGGCGACATCTTCGCTGCGATCCGGCAAAAGGACCTCATCGTCCACCATCCCTATGAATCCTTCGATGTCGTGGTGCAGTTTCTCCAGCAAGCCACGCGCGACCCCGACGTCGTCGCGATCAAGCAGACGCTCTACCGCACCTCCAACAATTCGCCGATCGTGCGCGCGCTGGCCGAGGCCGCCGAGGCGGGCAAGTCCGTCACCGCGCTGATCGAGCTCAAGGCGCGCTTCGACGAGGAAGCGAATATCCGCTGGGCGCGCGACCTCGAGCGCGCCGGCGTGCAGGTCGTCTACGGCTTCCTCGAGCTGAAGACGCATGCAAAACTCTCGATGGTCGTGCGCCGCGAGGGCGGCAGCCTCACCACCTATGTTCACACCGGCACCGGCAACTACCATCCGGTGACCGCGCGCATCTACACCGATCTCTCCTACTTCACCTCGGACCCGACCATCGGCCGCGACGCTGCGCGCGTGTTCAACTTCATCACCGGCTACGCGGCACCGAGCGATCTCGACAAGATGGCGGTATCGCCGCTGACGCTGCGCAAGCGCATCCTCGAGCACATCCAGGGCGAGATCGAGTATGCACGGCACGGCAAGCCTGGCGCGGTCTGGATGAAGATGAATGCCCTGGTCGACCCCGACATCATCGACGCGCTCTACGAGGCGTCTCAAGCCGGCGTCCAGGTCGAGCTCGTGGTGCGCGGTATCTGCTGCCTGCGGCCGGGTATCCCCGGCCTGTCAGAGAACATCCGCGTCAAGTCGATCATCGGGCGCTTCCTCGAGCACGGTCGAATCTACTGTTTCGGCATGGGCCAGGGCCTGCCGAGCGCGAAAGCGGCTGTGTATATCTCGTCAGCCGACATGATGCCGCGCAATCTCGATCGCCGTGTCGAAGTGCTGTGCCCGCTGCAAAATCCAACGGTACATCAGCAGGTTCTCGAACAGATCATGGTCGCGAATCTGAAGGACAACGAGCAGAGCTGGCAATTGTTGCCCGATGGATCGTCAACGCGTATGAAAGCCGCGAAGGGCGAGGAGCCTTTCAACGTGCACAACTACTTCATGACAAATCCGAGTCTGTCTGGCCGTGGAAAGTCGCTCAAGGAATCCTCGCCGCGGCGTCTCACGCGCCGGAACGAACGTCATCAGTCCTGATTGGGGATTGTTGCCGTGACACGGCCGCGCAAACGTGGCGCAAGCGTCGCGGTGATCGATATCGGCTCCAACTCGGTTCGTCTCGTCGTCTACGAGGCGTTGGCGCGGAGCCTCATTCCGATCTTCAACGAGAAGACGCTCTGCGGCCTCGGCCGCGAGGTGCAGAGCACCGGTCTGCTCGCGCCCGACGCGGTCGACAAGGCGCTGACCTCGCTGAAGCGATTTCGGGCACTCTGCCGCGTGATGCAGGTCGGCCGCGTCTTTGCGATCGCGACTGCCGCGTGCCGGGACGCCTCCAACGGCCCCGACTTCATCGCCAAGGCCGAGCGTATCTGCGCGGTGAAGATCGAGATCCTGTCGGGCCCGCGCGAGGCACGGCTCTCGGCGCTCGGCGTCGTCTCCGGCATCCACCACCCCGACGGCATCGTCGGTGATCTCGGCGGCGGCTCGCTGGAGCTCGTCGAGGTCCACCGCAACAGCGTGCGCAGCGGCGTGACGCTGCCGCTGGGCGGGCTCGCCCTGCAGGATCTCGCGCATAAATCGCTGAAGCGCGCCGACCGTATCGTGCGCGAGGAACTCGACGCCGTGGCGCAGCTCAAGGCCGGGCATGGCCGCACCTTCTATGCGGTCGGCGGCACATGGCGCGCACTCGCCCGCATCCACATCATCCAGAGCGGCTATCCGCTCCAGGTGATGCACGGCTATTCGATACCGGCGGCGGATGCGCTGGATTTTGCGCGACGCCTGCGGCGCCTGGTTGCGTCCAACATGCTCGCCGACATCGAAGTAGTCGCCGACGCGCGGCGGCCGCTCCTCACCTATGCCGCGCTGGTGCTCGAGCACATCATCCGCGTCGCCCGGCCGAAGACGATCGCGTTCTCGACCTTCGGCGTGCGCGAAGGCCTGCTGCACGAGAAGCTGTCGGAAGCCGAACGTGCCAAGGACGGATTGATCTGCGCTGCGGAAGAGCTGAACCAACTGATGTCGCGCTCGGCGCGCCATGCCCGCGAGCTGATCGAGTGGACCGACCGCTTCGTGCGCGTGGTGAAGCTGCGCGAGACGGAAGAGGACCGCAGGCTTCGCCACACCGCGTGTCTGCTCTCCGACATCGGCTGGCGCGTCCATCCCGACCACCGCGGCGAGCAGACGCTGAGCCTCGTGGTAAACGGCAATTTCGGCGCGATCAGCCACGAAGGCCGCGCCTTCGTCGGCCTGTCGGTGTTCTATCGCTATGCAGGCTTGAGCGAAGAGAACCAGCCGCCGCTGACGATGCAGGAGCTGCTCACGCCTGCGCATCTCGAGCGCGCGCGGCTCTTGGGCGCCGCGTTCCGCGTTGCGCATCTGATCTCGGCGGCCCGGCCCGGCGTGCTGCCCGCCACCCATTTCCGCAGCACTGGCCGCAAGCTGATGCTGGTGTTCGAGCACCGCCTCGGCGATCTCGTCGCCGATCGCGTCGGCGGCCGCTTCAAGCAGCTCGCCCGTCTGGTCGGCCGCTCGGGGTCGATCGTAAGGCGTTAGACTAGAGCACGATCCGGAAAAGTGTGCAGCGGTTTTCCCCTCGCGACAAACGCGGAACGCGTTTGCGCGGAGATCATGCTCAAACGATAAAGTTTATTCAGCCGACACCTTGGCGTGGCGTTCGGAAGCTTCGAGCGCAGCTACATGCAGGCTGCGCCGGCGCCAGATATAGCCGACGACCAGCACGACGATGACGCCGAGCACGGCGCAGAGATATTCGGCACCCGCGCCGCCATGGGCAAATTGCGGCGGGATGCGCAAGCCCGCAAGCAGCGTGTCCAGCGATACGCCGACCGGACCGTCGGACAGCGCATGCAGCTTCGGCTCGACGCCCGGATCGGTCGCGATCACCTCGCCGGCGATCCAGCCGAGCAAAGCCGCGCCGGCCCAGACCAGGATCGGCAGTTTTGACAGCAGCGCCATAATCAGCGCGGCGCCGGCCACGATCAGGGGAACGCTGATCGCAAGGCCGAGGACCAGGAGCGGCACGCTGCCATTGGCGGCGGCCGCAACCGCGATCACGTTGTCCAGACTCATGATGATGTCGGCGACAACGACGATCTGCACCGCCTGCCACAGATGCGAGGCCGAGGCGACGTCGTCCTCGTCCTCGTTCTCCGGCACCAAAAGCTTGGCGGCGATCACGATCAAAGCGAGACCGCCGACCAGCTTGAGGTATGGCAGCGCCATCAGGCTCGCGACGATGCCGGTGAAGACGATGCGCAGCAGCACAGCGGCCCCCGCACCTAGCACCATGCCCCACAACCGATGCCGCGGCTTCAGCCCGCGGCATGCAAGCGCGATCACCAGCGCATTGTCGCCGGAGAGCAGGATATTGATCCAGATGATCTTGCCGACCGCGACCCAGAACGCCGGCTCGGCCATTTCATTGCGGAACTGGGTGAAGAACGACCCGAGCGTGGCGGGGTCGAAGATCTGCCAGAGCCAGTTCACAATGCGTCCTTCCGATCAGCCGACGATCTCGTTGCCCGAGAAGAACTGGGCGATCTCGATCACGGCCGTCTCGGGGGCGTCGGAGCCATGCACCGAGTTCTCGCCGATCGACTTGGCGTAGAGCTTGCGGATGGTGCCATCGGCCGCCTTCGACGGGTCGGTCGCGCCCATCGCCTCGCGGTACTTGGCGATCGCGCCCTCGCCTTCCAGCACCTGCACGACCACGGGGCCGGAGGTCATGAACTCGACGAGCTCGCCGAAGAACGGACGGGCCTTGTGCACGGCATAGAAGGTCTCGGCCTGGCCCTTGGTCATACGGATGCGCTTCTGGGCGACGATGCGCAGGCCGGCCTTCTCGATCACGGCGTTGACCGCACCGGTCAGGTTACGCTCGGTCGCGTCGGGCTTGATGATCGAGAAGGTGCGTTCAATCGCCATGGTTCTGTCCTTGAGAAGGGGGGTGATTTGGAGTTGCCGGGCTTATATCGGCGCGATCGGCGAACGGCAAGCGACCGGCCAAAAGGGCCTCACAGGCGGATCGCCGCGGGGGCCGGATTCCTTAATTACTATTATTTCATCGAGATGAACCCAATCTGCAACGTCCATTCAGGCCCCGGTTCAGGATCACCGGCTTAATGTCGGGGCCATCGAGACGCGTTCTGCCCTTCAAGAGGCGTTTCGGCGGCCATTCCATCGACGCGCAGGCCCGCGCCGGCAGTTTTGAGGAGATCACGATGTTGAGGAAACTTTCGCTTGCTGCAGTCGCCGCGGTCGGGCTGGGTGCCGCGCTGGCTCCGACCTCTGCCTCCGCCCATTGGTATGGCGGCGGTTGGCATGGCGGCTGGCACCATGGCTGGGGCTGGGGCGCACCGCGTTTCTATGCCGGCGGCCCCGTCTCCTACGGCTATGGCGGCTGCTATGTGCGCCAGCTGGTCCCGACCCCCTGGGGACCCCGCTGGCGGCTGGTGAACCGCTGCTACTGAGCCCGTCAGCACCTTCCAAGAGAACTTCCAGAAGAAGCCCCGGCGTCCCCCACCCGCCGGGGCTTTGCCTTGAGCGCACATTGCCGCGCTCATACAATTTTTACGAGAATGAAAGGCGGTCCCCATCGGGACCGAAACTATTTCGCGGACAGTGACTTGGTAGGGTGTCCTTGCTTTTCACGATGGAACCCGCGATGCCTCGCCAATCCGCCAACGACAGCGAACAGATGGACCGGCGGACCAGCCGATCGATCTGCGACGCCATCGGCGAACGGCTCCAGCAGAGCCTACGGCCCGAGCCGCGGCTTCCGACATATCTCGAGCACCTCGTGAACGAGCTGCGCAAGCGGGATCGCGACCGCGATCCGCAGAACTAGGCGTAACAACGGGGTTGCGTTTGCCTCGCGCTGCGGTGACAAGGCCGCATGCTCACCATCACCGACCTTTCGGTCCGCCTCGCCGGACGCCTCCTGATCGACCAGAGCTCCGTGCAGATCACGCCCGGTTCGCGCGTCGGCCTGGTGGGACGCAATGGTACCGGCAAGTCGACGCTGTTCAAAGTGATCCGCAGCGAGCTCGCCGCCGAGCATGGCTCGGTCGCGCTGCCGCCGCGCTGGCACATCGGCAGCCTGGCACAGGAGGCGCCTGACGGCCCGGAAAGCCTGATCGAGGTCGTGCTCAAGGCCGATCTCGAGCGCGACGCGCTGCTGCGCGAGGCCGACACCGCGCACGACCCGCATCGCATCGCGGAGATCCAGACCCGGCTCGTCGACATCGATGCGCATTCGGCCCCTGCCCGCGCGGCTGCGATTCTCAGCGGCCTCGGCTTCTCGGCCGCGAACCAGTTGCGCGCCTGCTCGGAGTTCTCCGGTGGCTGGCGGATGCGCGTGGCGCTTGCCGCGACGCTGTTTGCAGCGCCCGACCTCCTGCTGCTTGACGAGCCCACCAACTATCTCGATCTCGAAGGCACGCTGTGGCTGGAGGACCACCTCGCCCATTATCCCCGCACCGTGATCGTGATCAGCCACGACCGCGATCTCCTCGAAAGCTCGGTCGACCAGATCCTGCACCTGGATCGCGGCAAGCTGACGCTCTATCGCGGCAGCTACTCGTCATTCGAGGAGCAGCGCGCCGCGCGGGAAATGCTGGATGCCAAGCAGGTCAAGCGCCAGGAGGCCGAGCGGGCACGCCTGCAAGCCTTCGTCGACCGCTTCAAGGCCAAAGCCTCCAAAGCGCGTCAGGCCCAGTCGCGCGTCAAGATGCTGGAGCGGCTGAAGCCGATCACGGCGCTGGTGACGCAGGACGTGCACGAGATCAGCTTCCCGCCGCCGGAGAAGACGCTGTCGCCACCGATCATCGCCGTCGACAACGTCTCGGTCGGCTATGATCCTGCGACCCCCGTGCTGAGCCGCGTCACCTTGCGCATCGACAATGACGACCGCATCGCGCTCTTGGGCGCCAACGGAAACGGCAAGTCGACGCTGGTGAAGCTGCTCGCAGGCAAGCTCACGCCGTTCTCCGGCAGGGTCACACGCGCCGACAAACTGTCGATCGCCTATTTCGCGCAGCACCAGCTCGACGAGTTGAACGAGGATGCCTCCGCCTACGACCACGTCCGCAAGCTGATGGGCGATGCGCCCGAGGCCAAGGTACGCGCGCGCGCCGGCGCGATCGGCTTTTCCGGCAAGGCGGCCGACACCAAGGCCGGCAAGCTGTCCGGCGGCGAGAAGGCGCGGCTGCTGCTGGGCCTTGCGACCTTCTTCGGCCCCAACATGATCATCCTGGACGAGCCGACCAACCATCTCGACATCGACAGCCGCGCCGCGCTTGCGGAGGCGATCAACGACTTTCCCGGCGCCGTCATCATGGTCTCGCACGACCGCTACCTGATCGAGGCCTGTGCCGAGCGGCTTTGGCTGGTCGCGGACCGCACGGTGACGAACTATGACGGCGATCTCGACGACTACCGGCGCGTGGTGCTGTCGGCGGCAAGCGTGGATAACGGCCCACGCGAGCGCAATGGCGCAAGCGAGAAGCCGCAGCGGGCGCGATCGGACAATCGTGGCCCGCTGAAGAAGCGCATCGCAGAGGCCGAGGCCGAGATCGCGCGCGTCAGCGAGATCATCGCCAAGATCGATACCGCACTCGCCCTCCCCGACATCTTCACCCGCGACCCCAAGCAGGCCGCGCAGCTCTCCAAAGCACGCGCCAACGCCGCCGACGCGCTCACGCGGGCTGAGGAGCAATGGCTCGAGGCCAGCGCGCAATATGACGAGGCGGCGGGTTAGAGCTCCGCGGCTGCTAGGCCGTCACCAAAAATCTGAAAAACAACCCCATGCAAAGTAGAGGTGTAATAATACCTCAACCTCTAAAACCGTCGGCGATGAGTATCTGATCCGCCGAGCCGGTCATCGACCGCGACAAATTGGTTGATGGCACAGATCGCACATCTCACCGCCTTTGCTACGCGATAGCCTTGCCGGATCGATGAAAGCCGAGGTTTTCTCGATGTGCCGCGCGAAGCCTCACAGTTTCTGGCGCTTGCGTGCCCCTATTGGGCTCCACAAAACGAGAAGACTTCTTCTGTGCAGCTTGCTGTATTTCGGATCGCCAAGCCACGCGGACGAGACAGCGAAGCACATTCTGATCTTGCATTCCTACAACTACACATTTCCAGCCACGTCCATGGCCTCAGACGCCGCGCGCAGCCGTATACTGGAGCGGTCGCCGCAGAAGATCGAGCTCGACGCCGAATATCTCGACCTCGCCCGCTTTGCCGAGCCGGGCCACGAGTCTCTGATGGCCCATTTTCTCCGCGACAGATACACGAACAGGCGGCCCGACATCGTCATGGTCATCGGCGGCGATGCCTTGCCATTTGTCATACAGCACCGGGATGATTTCGCGCCTCATGTTCCCGTCGTGTTTCTCGGTGTCTCACGGCAGGGCTACTCGGCTGCAAAGCCGCCGTCTGACGTGACCGGCCACATTGTCGACCTCGACGCAAATCTGAATGGAACCATCGCTCTGGCCGAGCGCCTTCAACCGGATACGCGTCGCCTCTTCGTCATTGCAGGTAGCGGTCTTGTCGACCGCCGATGGCAACCGATCGCTCGGAGAGCCGTCGAGGCGCGAGATCGTAAGCTCGAGACGACCTATCTGTTCGATCTGCGCTACGACGAAGTCATCGCCAAGGTCGCCGAGATCCCTAGCGACTCGATCGTCATTCTCCTTTCGATGTTTCGCGACGGCGCCGGGAGGGCACTGATGCCGTCCGAGGTCGCGGCCCAGCTCATCAAGTCTTCGTCGGCACCGATTTATGCACCCTATCCCTATCCGGTGAGAGGCTTTATCGGCGGGTTCAGCGAAAGCTACGAAGCAATGGGCCGCACCGCTGGCGACATCGCGCGCGAAATTCTTGCAGGCAAGGACCCAACCTCGATTCCTCCTCGAACCAGCTCCGAAGCGGCTTACCGGGTCGACTACCAGGCCATGCAACGTTGGGGCCTGAGCGAGAGCAATCTTCCGCCCGGCTCGGTGGTTCTCTTCAAGGCGCCCGGCGCTTGGGAGCTCTATCATCGCTACATCATCGGAGCGGGCTCCCTCATCGTCCTCCAGTCGCTCCTCATAGCCGCCCTCATCGCGCAGCGATCGCGCCGCTGGGCGGCGGAGCAAGACAATCGCTCGAAGGAGAGCGCGCTGCGGACCAGCTATGAGCAACTGCGCTACCTTGCCGGCCGACTGATTCATGCGCAAGACGAAGAGCGTCGGAGGATCGCACGAGAATTGCACGACGATGTCGGCCAGCGCGTCGCCTCGCTGTCAATCGGATTGAGCAGCCTGAGACGCCGTCTCCCGGGATCGCAGGAGCCGATCAGGGCCGAACTGTCGCAGCTTCAGCGGCTGACAGTCGATCTGGCGGAAGATATGCGCGACCTCTCGCATGGTCTGCATCAGGGTGTGCTCGAACATGCAGGTTTGCCAGAGGCGTTGCGCGAACGCTGCGAAGAGATCGCCCGTGACTCGAACACATCGATCGATCTCGATGTCGCCGAAGGCTGTACGGCGGTCAGGGACGACGTCAAGCTGTGCCTGTACAGGGTTGCGCAGGAAGCACTGCGCAACATCGCCAAGCACGCCCATGCCCGGACCGGGCGTATTTCGGTCGCGCGCGAGGACGGTCAAATCGTGATGAGGATTGCCGACGACGGGGACGGTTTCGACGCTGACGCCTCCGGCAGCCAGTGCGGCCTCGGGCTTCTGAGCATGCGCGAGCGCGTGAGGATGCTGGGCGGCACGTTCGAGATCAAGTCGGCACCGAAGGCAGGCACCGTTGCCACCATCTGCATTCCGGCCGGGGGATTGCATTGAGACCGCGCGTGATCCTCGCTGATGACCATGTGATGGTCGCGGAAGGGCTCGGCCGGCTGGTCGGCGAAGTCGCCGACCTCGTTGCGCAAGTCGACAATGGAAAACAGCTCGTCGAGGCCGTGCAGCGATTGAAACCCGACATCGTCGTGTCCGATGTCACCATGCCCGTCATGAGCGGACTGGAGGCCCTTCGCCAGCTCAAGGCAGGAGGCTCGAAGGCTCGTTTCATCTTCCTGACGGTTCACACCGAACCACAACTCGCAACGCAGGCGATACGCGACGGCGCATGCGGTTACCTTCTCAAGGCAGCCGCCGGAGAGGAATTGCTCGACGCGATCCGAGCAGTCATGGCAGACCGTATCTATCTAACGCCACATATCACCAAGGACGTGCTGGAGACGATGTCACGCTCCGCCGATGCCGGTAGATCCTCGCTCTCGTCGCGCCAGCTGGAAGTGCTGCGGCTGATCGCGCAGGGCAATCGCATGAAAGAGATCGCCGCCCAGCTTGGGATCTCCGTGAGAACAGTGGAAGATCACAAGAGCCAGTTACTTGCAGCACTCGGCGTCAAGAGCACTGCCGATTTGGTAAAATTTGCCATCAAACAAGGTCTCATTCCCGAGTGAGATGACCGGGAAATCCGGGTGCCCCTGCCCCGTGATATCCACGCTCGAAGTTTCGACTTTCCCCGATGTGTTCGTTTGCTTGGACGCGTAGGTTTGGCGCGAACTCAAGGCACCGCCAACCGCCGAGACGGACATGAGGCGAATACGTGTCATCTTGGCAGAGGATCACCCCGAGATGGCTCAGCGCCTGCAAGCCCTGCTCGACTCCCGTTACGACGTCCACGTCGTGCCCGATGGACAGGCCCTGATCGCGGCCGCGCGTCTCGAGGCTCCCGACCTCATCATCAGCGATATCGCGATGCCCGGCATCAGCGGATTGACGGCAGCGCGCCGAATCCTGGACACGCGTCCGCAGTCCCTCATCCTCTTCGCGACTGTTCTGCACGAACCCGCAATCATCCTGCGAGCGCTCGCGGAAGGTGCGCGGGGCTATGTCGTGAAATCCGATGCAGGCGACGAGTTGGTGGACGCGGTCGAAACCGTTCTTGCAGGGGGGAAATACGTTTCATCTTCCGCGCGAACCGCGCTCGGCGGCGGGCTGAGGAGCGACTGAGAGCAAAAGAGATTCAAGTCGACAAAAAGAAGGCTGCCGATAAGGCGGTGGAGCAGATCGAGAGGCACGGTGAATGATCAATTCCCTTTTTGCAACGGTCGCGGCTCCGCGGTCTCGCCCGGATGACCGCGCACGAGCCCCGTTGCCCGCCACCGGAGCCGGCACTTCGAGATGCGAGGACAACGCCGATGTTGACGACTGACCACAAGGGCATGACCCTTATCCCCGGTGGCACGTTCAGAATGGGTTCGAACCAGCACTATCCGGAGGAAGCTCCTGTGCACCGTGTCGCAATTGATCCGTACTGGATCGACTGTACGCCGGTCACGAACCGTCAGTTCAAGGCATTCGTGAAGGCGACGGGCCACGTCACGTTTGCTGAAATCCCGCCCGATCCGAAGGACTATCCGGGTGCATTGCCCCATATGCTCTATGCCGGCTCGCTTGTTTTTGTGCCTCCCCAGCGACCGGTTGACCTCCACGACTGGAGCCAATGGTGGACCTTCATGAAAGGTGCCGATTGGCGCCACCCTTACGGTCCGAAGAGCAGTATCGCCAATCTCGACGATCATCCTGTGGTGCACGTCGCCTACTCCGATGCGCTCGCTTACGCGCACTGGGTCGACAAAGACCTACCAACCGAGGCTGAATGGGAATTCGCTGCGCGAGGGGGCCTGGATGGCGCGGAGTTCGCCTGGGGTGACGAGCTCACGCCAGGAGGCAAGCACATGGCCAACACCTGGCAGGGCAGCTTCCCGCATCAGAATCGCTGCGATGATGGCTTCGCACTCACCTCGCCGGTGATCGCTTTTCCGCCCAACGCCTATGGCGTCTACGACATGATCGGCAACGTCTGGGAATGGACCAGCGACTGGTACACGCCAAGCCACGAAGCCGATGCGCCGAAGGCCTGTTGCGTTCCAGAGAACCCACGCGGTGGATGTCAACAGCAGAGCTACGATCCCTGCCAGCCCAATATCAAGATCCCGCGAAAAGCTCTGAAGGGCGGCTCGCACCTCTGCGCCCCGAACTACTGCCGCCGCTACCGCCCGGCCGCTCGCCACGCTGAGCCGGTCGATACCTCCACGACTCACGTCGGCTTTCGTTGTGTCATCCGCAAAAGGAGCGAAGCATGAGTGCGAATAGCGATCAAGACGCAATCAAAATGAAGGACGCAACCCTGAACCGACGCCGCATTCTGCTGGGTAGCACCGCGTTTGCAGCGACCTCCGCGCTTGCCGCTGCCGGGCAGCTCCAGGTGGGCGAGGCACAGGCGCAACAACCCGCTCCGTCCGGACAGCGGCCGAATATCCTCGTCATCTGGGGCGACGATGTCGGATTGGCCAACGTCAGTGCCTATTCGTTCGGCCTGATGGGATATAGGACGCCGAACATCGACCGTATCGCCCATGAAGGCTTGATGTTCACCGACTACTACGCCGAGCAGAGCTGCACTGCGGGACGCGCATCGTTTATCACGGGCCAATCCGGTCTGCGCACCGGAATGACCAAAGTTGGCCTGCCTGGCGCCGCGCTCGGCCTGCGTTCCGAGGACATCACCATTGCCGGGGCGCTCAAACCGTTCGGCTACGCCACCGGCCAATTCGGCAAGAACCACCTCGGCGATCGCAACGAATTCCTGCCGACAGTGCACGGCTTCGATGAATTCTTCGGCAACCTCTATCATCTCAATGCCGAGGAAGAGCCCGAGCGCGAGGACTATCCGAAGGACCCCTCGTTCAAGGCCAAATTCGGTCCGCGCGGCGTGCTCAAATGCAGGGCCACCGACCGCGACGACCCAACCGTCGATCCGCGGTTCGGCAAGGTCGGCACGCAGACCATCGAAGACACTGGCCCGCTTTCCAGGAAACGAATGGAAACGGTCGACGACGAGACGACCAACGCCGCGATCGACTTCATCAAGCGGCAGGTACAGGCCAACAAACCGTTTTTCTGCTGGTGGAATGCCACGCGCATGCACCTCTACACGCATGTGCGGCCGGAATACAGGGGGCGCAGCGGTCTGAGTGAATACATCGACGGCATGCTCGAACACGATGGGGACGTCGGGAGCCTGCTCAACGCACTCGACGATCTCGGCATCGGCAACAACACTATCGTGATTTATGGGACGGACAACGGCGTACACATGAACTCGTGGCCCGACGGCGGGATGACGCCGTTCCGCAGTGAGAAGAACACCAACTGGGAGGGCGCCTACCGCGTTCCTGCGATGATCCGCTGGCCAGGCCGCATCAAGCCGGGACAGGTCAGCAACGAAGTCTTCGCCGCACTCGACTGGTTCCCGACGTTGCTGGCCGCGGTCGGCGAGCCCGAAATAAAGAGCAAGTTGCTGACCGGCTACAGCTCGATGGGCAAGACGTTCAAGGTCCATCTCGACGGCTACAATCAGTTGCCGTTCCTCACTGGCCAGCAGGATAAATCCGAGCGCAAGGAGTTCTTCTATATCAACGACGACGCCGAGCTCGTAGCGATACGTTATCAAAACTGGAAGGTCGTGTTCTGTGAGCAGAAGACGCCCGGTACCCTCGATCTTTGGGGAGAACCGTTTGTCTGCCGGCGGTTGCCCAAGTTGTTCAACTTGCGAACGGATCCCTACGAGCGCGCGGATATCACATCAAATACCTACTACGACTGGACGATGCAGCGGGCATTCTTGTTTGTTCCGGCGCAAGCCTTCGTGGCGCAGTTTGTCGCGACATTCAAGGACTTCCCGCCACGGCAAAAGCCGTCAAGCTTCAGCGTCGATCAGATCATGAGTCAATTGGAGAGCGCGCACGGCGGTTGAAAGCCGCAAACGGAGCGCCGACCTGCGTTTAGGCTGGCCGGCGCTCCAAGGGATTCCGGTCAACGGGAGATCGCCATGACCGCCAGCATGCAGCAAGCGACCCGACGCTTGATTCTCGTCGCGTTGCTTGGAGCCACGTCTTGCCTGCTTGCAAGCCACGATGCGTCAGCGCAATCCGACCCGCTGCCGTCCTGGCACGACGGTGCGGCGAAGAGATCAATCACCGATTTCGTCGCACGCGTGGTTACGCCAGGCAGCGCGGATTTTGTGCGCCCCGCCGAGCGCATCGCGGTCTTCGATAATGATGGGACGCTTTGGTCTGAGCAGCCGGTCTATTTTCAGCTCGCGTTCGCACTTGATCGCATCAAAGCGATGATGCCGCAGCATCCGGAATGGAAGGACATGCAGCCATTCAAGGCGGCGATCGAGGACGACGCGAAGGGACTGGAGGCCGCCGGCGAGAAGGGGCTGCTCGAAATCGTGGCGGTCAGCCACGCTGAGATGACAACCGATGCCTTCTCCGGAACGGTTGCTGATTGGTTAGCGACGGCGCGCCACCCGCGTTTCAATCAGCCCTATGACAAGCTGGTCTACCAGCCGCAGCTCGAGCTCCTCGCCTACCTCCGTCAAAACGGCTTCAAGACGTTTATAGTATCGGGCGGTGGCGTCGAGTTCATGCGGGTATTCGCCGAGCGGACCTACGGTATTCCTCCCGAACAGGTCGTCGGTTCGTCCGGCGTGGTGAAGTTCCAACTCGGACCCAGCGGCACTCCCGAGCTAATCAAGCAGCCCAAGGTCGAATTCGTCGACGATGGCCCCGGAAAGCCGGTCGGTATCAACCGCTTCATCGGCCACCGGCCGATCCTCGCCTTCGGCAACTCTGACGGTGATCTTCAAATGCTGCAATGGACGATGGCCGGGCAAGGTCCCCGTTTTGCCGGCATCGTGCACCACACGGACGGCGCGCGGGAGTACGCCTATGACCGGCAATCCAAAGTTGGAAAACTCGACGAGGTATGGGACGAGGCTAAGCGGCGAGGATGGACCATCGTCGACATGAAGGAGGACTGGAAGCAGATCTTTCCGGCGGAAGGCGCAGGGAAGTAAACGATCCAACTTCAATCGGGATGCTCTTCCGAGCGCTGTTGGCCTGTCGTTAGAGCTTGGTAGAAACGGGTGGCCTGCCATGATCATCGAACCCAAAACGACGGACGCTCCGATCGCATCGATTCGGGAAGGCTTGGCTCGAAGGACCTATCCTGGAGGTTCGACGATCTTCGCGGAAGGCGAAACCGGAACGATCGCGTATGTCTTGCTTCGGGGCGATGTGACCATTTTTCTCCGGTTTGGAACCGATCAGGAGCGTGCCGTGACCGAGCTGAAGCCCGGCCAGATGTTTGGCGTGCACGCATTGATGGCAGGAGCGCAGCGCGCCGCATCGGCCTACACAAGAAATGGATGCGAGCTCTTGGCCATCAGCGAGAGCCGGCTCAAGCAGAAACTGGCGGAGGCCGATCCGTTCCTCCGGTACTGGGTCGACTATCTGTCTAAGCGCATCATTGATCTGTCCACCTAGTCGTTCTGAGTGGAGCTCAAAACCATGCGCTCTGCATCAGCTCGTAGCCCCCATATCCCGATCTTCGTGACGGTGCTCACGTTGTTTGTGCTGGCAGCGCTGCTCCTCGGAACTGCACTGACAATCACCAACTACGTCGAAACGCGCAGAACGGCCATCAAGGCAGCCACGGACACCTTCAAGGCAACGATCGACCGGATCAACGAGCGGCGGTTGGGATTTTTTGCCCCTGCCTTTTTGATAGCGGCACAGCTCAGCGAGGATCCATCCGTCAAGGAGTTTGACGGGCTGAAGACCTCGATTCAGGCCCTTATCCTGACCAGTTTGACGCTGAACCCGCAGATATCGGCAGCTTACGTCGGCTACGAAGATGGAGACTACTTCCAGATCCTGTCGATTTCGGAGACGGAGGTTGCTTTCGTTGCCGGGATCGGCGGGCCGCCGGCGACGCGCTTCGCGATACAGGAAATCCGTCACAATGTCGCGGGCACGCGCACGGAGACTTGGCGATTTCTCGATGCCGGCCGGCATCAGTTGGGCACGCGGAGCAACGACGCCGACTACGATCCCCGCCGTCGCGATTGGTATCGCGACGCCAGGGCGCATCCCCAGAAGATTATCCGGAATGTGCCGTACATCTTCGCCACCACGTCACAAGCTGGAATGACGCTCGCGAAGGCCTTTGAGGGCGGCGCGGTCGGCGTTGACATCACGCTTGACCGATTGATGGCCTACGTCCGGTCCGCCACGCTCAATGAACAACATCGCTTCGTGGCATTCGACGAGGAGAAGCGGGTCCTGGCTCATTCCGATCCCAGCCAGATGTTCAGGTCGTCCGGCACGGGGAAAGCCGAAGCGATCAACGTTGCCAGAGTCGGAGATCTTTCCGATCCGGTCGTCCGGGAGGCTATGCGGATATTCGATCAGGACGGTCCCTATTCCCTGGTTCGCTTCCGTGCTGCCGGTGCGGACTACCTCGCAACCGTCGTTCGCCAGGTTGCACGCGACGGAGGTGTGTTCTTCGTGCTCTATTCGGCTCCGCTTTCGGATTTCCTGGGAACATTGGCAGGTGCGGCTGCGCGAAGCATTCCTGCCGCGCTTCTCATTTTCGTCCTATCTCTGCCGGCGATTGCCTATCTGGCGCATTCGATTTCAAGGCCCGTCATGAGACTGGCGGGCGAGGCCGACCTGATCCGATCGTTCAGGCTGGACGATCCGATCGGGTTCGACTCGCGCGTCCGCGAAATCAACGTCCTGATCAGGTCGATGTCCGGGATGAAGAGCACGATCCGCGAGGTGTCGAAGTTCGTGCCGAAGGCACTCGTGAGGGACATCCTGCAAAGCGAGAGCGTGGTCGCGGTCGGCGGAGAGACTCGCAACATCAGCATCATGTTCACTGATGTTCAGGATTTCACGTCGATGGCCGGCGTCACTCCCGCCAAGGATCTGATGATGAATCTATCGACGTATTTTGAAGAGCTCGCCTCCGTGATCATCAGCGAGCAAGGCACCGTCGATAAGTTCATAGGCGACGCAATTTTCTCGTTCTGGAACGCACCGCAGCCGGTCGCTCGCCATCAGCATGTGGCCTGTCGCGCGTCGCTCAGGTGCCGAGCAGCCGCTCATCGCCTGTGCGAGCGCTGGAAAGAACTCGGCCTTGTGCCCTGGCACACCCGTTTCGGACTTCACGGGGGTGACGCGATTCTGGGCAACGTAGGTTCGACCGACCGGATCGACTACACTGCAATCGGCGACACAGTGAACGTCGCCTCTCGAATCGAGGGACTGAACAAATATTACGGGACCGAAATTCTGGCGAGCGGTCAAATCGCGGAAACCTGCTCGGACGAGTTTCTCTTTCGTCGCGTCGACAGGATTCAGCCGAAGGGAGCCGAAAACTCGTTTGATGTGTTCGAACTACTTGGTGCCCTGGAAGGTCCGGAGGACTGTCGTACCACGCCAGCGATGCTGCGGCTCGCTGGCGATTGGCACAATGCTTACGAGGCATACTCCAGCCGGGACTGGATGCGCGCGTTCGAGGCCCTGGATACGTTTGCCCGAGAGCGTCCGGATGACGTGCTGGCTGGAATCTACCTCGATCGTGTGGTTGGTTTCTTGCTTGAGCCTCCGCCGGACAATTGGGATGGAATCATACGGTTTACCAGGAAGTGACGTCCCGCCAGACCGAACGATCTGTCGTGTGCGCTCATGGTCTCGGCGGCGCGCACCATGCGCTCCGAAGTCTTCAGGTTGCCTTGCGAAGAGGCCGGAACGCGTTGCGGACCTCCCTGCTGAAGATCCCAGGTTGCTCCCACGCGGCGAAGTGACCGCCGGCCTCGGCCTGATGGAAGTAAATCAGCTTGTGATAGGCCTTCTCGGCCCAGCTCCGGGGCGCAACGAAGCTCTCGCCGGGAAATGCCGTCACGGCGGCCGGGATCGAGACGTTGGCAGGCAAATAGAGATTTGTCTTGTTTTCCCAGTAGAGCCGCGCCGAGGAAATCGCGCTGTTGGTCACCCAGTACAGCGTGATGTTGTCGAGCACGTCGTCGCGGGTCAGCGCGCCCGCGGAATGTCCGTTGACGGCGCGCCCAAGCACCGCCGATTGCATCGCCGAGGCCGGCTGCGCAAAGCCGTCGCCGTGGTCGAGCAGCCAGGCCGCAAGGCCAGCCGGCGAATCCGTCAGGGCTGCCAGCGTTTGCGGACGCGTCCCCATGATCTGCGCATAGGCGCGCCGCTTCGCGAATTGAATCTTGAGCTGGTCGAAGGCGTGCTGCTCATCCGGAGCAAGATTGTCCGGAGCAGGATTGCCCGATGCCACCGCCTTGAATATCTCGGGCGGAACCACGCCGGGCAAGTTGACGTGGATGGCGAGCAGCTCCGGCGCGCCCAGCTTTGCCATTTCGTTGGAGACGGGCGAGCCCCAGTCGCCACCCTGCGCGACGAACTTCTTGTAGCCGAGCCGCTTCATCAGCACGACCCACGCGCGCGCGATGCGCTGCGGATCCCAGCCGGTCGCGGTTGGCTTGCCGGAGAACCCATAGCCCGGCATCGAAGGGATCACCAGATGGAAGGCGTCTTCAGCGCTACCGCCGTGTGCGGTCGGATCGGTCAGCGGATCGATGATCTTCATCTGCTCGATGACGGAACCAGGCCAGCCATGCGTCACGATCATCGGCAACGCGTTTTCGTGTTTCGAACGAACGTGAATGAAGTGGATGTCGAGTCCATCGATCTCGGTGATGAACTGCGGCAGGGCATTGAGCCGCGCCTCGACCTTTCGCCAGTCGTAATCGGTTTGCCAGTAGCGGACGAGGTCCTGCAGCATGGCGAGCGGCACGCCCTGGGAGTCGTCGTCGACCGTCTCTTTCTCAGGCCACCGGGTCGCCGCGAGGCGACGGCGTAGGTCAACGAGATCGGCTTCGGGAATTTCGACGTGGAAAGGACGGATCTCGTCATTCGTTGCGGCCGGCGCCGAACGTATCGCAAACAGGTTGGCGACGCCTGCAGCGGCAAGTCCAGCGGCAGCTCCGACGAGCAGCTTGCGCCTCTCATGATCGATAGTCTCATGGTTTGGCTGCACTGCGGCGATTGCAATTGGCTTGCGAGATTGCGTGGTCATTTCACGATCTCCTCAGTATGGGACACGGCCGGCAAGGCCGCGATCACGTCGCTGGTTGTCAGGATCGAGTGGGCGTAGGTTGGGCCGTTCAGCTCGTGAGCGGCATGCATCATTTCGTGGGTGAAAGCGGCCGTGGCGTCGCGCACCAGCGTGACGTGATAACCGAGCTCCATGGCGTAGCGGGCGGTGGACTCGATGCAGGTGTTGGCGAGCAACCCGACCACGATCACATGGGTGATCCCCTTCTGCTTCAGCTGGAAATCCAGGTTGGTGTTGGCGAAGCCGCTTTGACCCCAATGTTCGCTGGCGACGATATCGCCTGGTTTCGGCGCGAAGTCAGGATGCCACTCGCCGCCCCATTCGCCACGCGCGAAGTGGTGTACATGCATGACCTTCCGCTGCGTGGGGTTGGGATGGTCCCAGTGCTCATAGTCGCCCGGCTCCCACCGTCGGTGCGGAACGATGACGACCTGAACGCCCGCGGTACGGACGGCGCCATCCAGCCGACGCAGGTTGTCCAGCAGCCCGACCTCATCGGCGATCGGCTTGATATGCGGATAGACTTTTCCGCCCTCGGACAAGAAATCATTGTAGGGATCGACGAAAAGCAGAGCGGTTCTCCCGCGTGAATAGAAGGTCTCGGTCACTGTCGCCTCCTCGGGCCGCGTGCGGCCGGTTGCATCGGGTTCAGTCGGGCAGCTTTTGGCCGGTCTGCTCCCGGACGATGTACTCGGCGTACCAGTCCGGCCAGCTCGCATCGGGTGCGCCTGCCCGCTTCTCGTGTTCGCCATGAGCGAGGGCCGCGCGACGGAGGGCTGCGGCGAGATCGGCTGGCGAGGCGAAGGTCGCCTGATCCCCGCTGAGGCGACCCGGCAAACGCTGCGTGACCTGTTGAAGCAGCCAGACATTCCCGTCCGGATCGTCGAACGTGGCCAACGAGCCGTAACTGGGACGTTCCGGATCGGGACCCGGGATAGGACCTTGCGGTCCGCGGTGAAACACGTCGCTCACATCGATACCGCGCGCGATGAGCTCGGCGCGGGCCGCCACGATGTCGTTCACGATGAGAAAGCGGGGTAGCGCCGGTCCGGAGCCGAGATGGATCGAGGCTGGCGAGCCCGGAGGGGTGAATTGCACAGCCCTGGATCCGTCGGCCCTGACGAAATCGGCATCGAGCCGCCAGCCCAGATTTTCATAAAAGCGCTTGGCGCGGTCGACGTCGGAAACGGGAATGACCGTGACTTCCAGCTTCATGTCGACCTTGCCCGGTTTCCGGTCTTCCCTTTCGGTAGTCATGGTTCGCTCCTCTGTTGACGAACCGGGCGCCTAAGGCCGCCCGTTGCACTTGAACCGACCTCGCCCCATATTTGCTATGAAAGTCATAGGCACAAGCGCGATGAAGAAAACGTGATGAAGACCGTAAATGACAATACTGCTGACCAAACACTCTGCCCCGTGGCGCGCGCCGAGACAGTCGTAGGCGATCGCTGGACGGTATTGATCCTACGCGAGCTGTTCATGCGGATGCACCGCTTCGAGGAGATCCAGGCGCAGACGGGCGCGACACCGCAAATGATCGCGGCGCGACTGAAGAAGCTGGAAGCTGACGGCATGGTGAAGCGGCGTGCCTACAACAAGCGGCCGCTGCGTTACGAATATCAACTCACGAAGAAAGGCGATGCCTTCTATCCCGTGATCCTGGCGTTACGCGCCTGGGGAGAGACCTGGTGCAAGTCGCCGAAGGAAGGCCGCGCAGTGAGCTATACGCATCTCACCTGCGGCAAGCCGGCCGGCCTTGGTCCGGCCTGCGAATCCTGCGGCAAGCCGCTTCATCGCGCGGATCTGGTCGCCGAACGGGCTCTCAAATACCAACGAGAGCGCGAGGCGCGGTGGGAAGCTTTCAAGGCGAACCGCTAGATATTCAGCACCCGAGCGATGGTGTTCGGTCATTCCGCCCCGCGCTCTTCGGACTCACAAGAAGCATCACGTAAGGTTCGCCATGAGTGGTTACCCGTCGAGTCAGTTTGACTGCTCGCGCTGACGTTGGCTCGCCTCGTAACGTGCATTCGCCTCCTCGAACAGGCGGCGCCTCTGCTCGTGGTCCAAGCGGTGCTCGTCGAGGGTCAGTGAGTCCCATTCGCTGCGCTCGGCGGCGAAGAAATCGCCGCCGTAGATGTGGATTGCCCCGGTCAGCCGATCGATCGGGTTGATGACCGAATGGATGATGTCGGGGCCGAATGCCACGGCGTCTCTTTCCGATAGGGCCTTCGCGCCGGCGGCCTCGACTTTATGGGGCGTGCTTGGAATTCGCCGCCAGAAGATATTGTCCTCTCGACCCGAGTAGACCCCGATCACGGCCCACATGCGGTGATCGTGGGGCATCACCATCATGCCTGGCGCCCAGACCACGTTCAGGATCGTTAGCGTGTCCGAATGGAAGAGCTTGCGGCTTTCGGGACGCCTCGGCTCACCAAGCCCCCTGAGGACTGCCGCTGGTTCAGACACCGCGCGCGCAAGAACCTCGCGAACTGCTTTGTGGGTGGGGTCTGCCGCAAAAGCTGCGCGGCAGTCGGCGATAAATTGCTCGGGTTCGAACATATCAATCTCCTTTTAGAGACCAATGGCTGTCAACCGGATCGCCCAACGCGCGGCGTATGCGCGCGCCGTCTTCGCTCATGCTTCGTGGACCGTAATTGGCTCCCGCCCGTTCGATACGTCGTCACCGCGTTTCGGGTCCTCGTAGCAGGCAACAGGAGAAGGCGGCTTGATCGGCATTCGCAACTCCGCAACCGCGGCGAGATGGAATTTACATCACCAGCAACTGTTCGGCCATGCGCTTCGATTGCGCATTCGGCGTTTTGCATTGCGTGAATGCATGGTCACAATTTCAGCCTACCGATCGCTCGAACCAAGGTATCGTTGCCGATTGCCCCCAAAATCCGGCGCTCGTAGAATATCCCGGTCTGGCCGTTGTTGCGACACTGAGCTTCGCGAGGGCTTGGCGAGATGTCCGATACCATATTCGATCAGAGCGCTTGGCTTCAGCGTATTGGGTATTCCGGGCCGGTCACACCAACGCTCGAAACGCTCAATCGATTGATTTTCGCACACGCGCATTCAATCGCCTACGAAACATTGGATATCATGCTTGGACGACCGCCCAAGCTCGATGTGCCTGCGCTCCAACAAAAGATGATCGCCAAGAAGCGCGGCGGATACTGCTTCGAACAGAACATGCTGTTCCGGGCCGGACTGCGGTCGCTCGGATTCAGGATTACGAGTCTGCAGGGGCGCGTCGTACGTGGACTGGCGATCGATGCGCCGCGCCCGGCAATTCATATGCTGTTGAAAGTAGAGTTACCCGAAGGAGCTTATCTTGCCGATGTTGGCTTCGGAAATCTCGCGCCGACCTCGGCGCTGCTGCTTGCACCGCAGATCGAACAAGAGACACCCCACGAATTGATGCGGTTTGTCGATGTTGACGGCGAACTGACACTCCAGGCACGGCTCAAAGATGGCTGGCAGCACATCTATCGCGTGATCCCCTACCCGCGCTACGATGGCGAATACGAGATCGCGAATTGGTATACGGCGACGCACCCGGAGACGCCTTACCAAGGCAACATCATCGTGGCAAAGCCGGGATCAAACAGAAGCCGGATCACGATGTACAACACACGCGTCACGATACGCGATGCGGATGGGCACGCTGAGAAACGCTGGCTCGCAAGCGAGAGCGAATTCAAAGAGGTGCTGCGCGGAGAATTCGGGCTCGACATGTCCGATCAGGAGATCGAAGACTGCGTGGCCGTCATGAAGGCCAAGGGCACTGGAGACGCCCCGCACCCGTTTTTCGCCTAGGTCACTTCCACGTCGGCAACGGGTCACGCCGCGACCTGTCTCCGAGCACCGCGCATGTAATCCTCCGCCTTCCGTAATCTGGCCTCCGGCAGCCGCGGCTCTCTACGTCGTTCCGAGCTGTACCTGCCGATCAACGACAATCCAGATGGCACGGCCGACTGCCAGCAGGTTCTCCTCATCACCGAACAACGCAGCTTCCGCGATGAGACGACGGCCTTCGCTGGCGATTTTCCAGGACGTCACCACGCATCGCTCGCCCGGACGTGGTCGCCCGTCGATGCGCACGGAAAGGCGCCCGAGCAAGATCGGCAAAGTACTAAAGTTTCCGGTCTCGGGGTCGCACTGCGATACATAGCCAGTCGGACAATCCAGCGCAGACCACACGAACTCAGGCGCAACCAGGCCATCGGCGGCGGCGAGAGAGGCGTCGGGCGTCCAGGGTACAGCAAAAGCCTTGCTGCCGTTTTGTCGGACCAGTGGTCCGGCGAAAAGCCGCAGCCCATCGCCCGGCGCGCGGTCAGGCCCGCAAACGAAGCACATCGGCAGCAGATGCTCGTGCGGCTTGACTGGGGTTCGTCTCTCGGCCTCAACCGCCTCGGCGTAGGTCGCCCTCTCGAGGCGGCTGACCTCCAGCGTTACGGCTCGGCCGATCGCTATTGTCGCCGTGCCCTGGCGAAGCTCCCACGCCCCCGTCTCGACCTCAACACAATCAAGCACCGTCTCCAGGGGTGGCGGAGCGCGCAAGGTCACTTCCGCGGCACCGGTGATTTGGCGCGCCAGCATCCCACAGACATAGCCGCCGTTGCCGGAATTCGGCGGACCACGAAAGCGACGCGGGATCATCATCGTCTGCATGCCATGCCGACTTTCCCGGACCACGCCTCTCCCCTATTGGGCACAGGCTATTATCCCAGACGTAGGTCCATGAAGGCCGGCCGGAGGTTCAAATCTCCTCGGTTGCACATTCCATGATCGGCGTCAGTTCGACTATGACGGCCTGCTGTCGAGAATCGCCTTCGGCGCTAGCGTGCCAGCAGAGACAGCGCGACACCGATCGCAATCAAGATCATCATGACCAGTGTCGGCCGCACAGGTGTAGGCGCCCCGGGTCGAAACGTCCGCAGGGTGGTGGCGACATACAGCATCGGGACGAGCGCGGCAGCCGAGATGGTCAGGATTGCCCACGGTGCCCAGCGCTCGCCCTCATGGAGCGCAAAACACAACCACAGCAAGGTAACACCAAGGGTAGCGAAGCCGCCCCCAATGATTTTTAGCATACCGAGAATGATTGCCTGAACTCCGGGATCGAGTTCAGCGAAGGGCTTTCCAGCCACGACGGCGTGATACGGCAAATATGCCTCGCGCCGCATGTACCTCACACCGAACAAAATCCCACCGAATGCAACAACAAGCACCGCCGCCAGCGCAACGTTCAACATTTTCGAATGCGAGCCCCGTTTAACTGGATGGTCGTATAGCGCACACGCGGCAACGTCTGCCATGGGGCCAAATGCGATCCCGGAGTGTATGGCCCTTTGACGCAAAGTGGACATTTGGGCTTTAGGACGAAGTCGGCCTCGGGCCCATGCGCGGAAGACAGCACTGGTGCCCGTACTCTTCCAACGTGATTGTTGCGCCGCACCAGCTGTGTGCTCGGGCGTATCCGTGGCCCGCAACGCCGACGTGCACAACTTTTCGGCGAGCTGCCCGCTAGGCAGGTTGCAGAATTCACGCTACGAATTGCGCGTGGTTATTTTGACCAATGGACGGCCTGTCCGTCCTGGAAAGGCATCATCATGAAATTGTCTTCAAGTGCTGTCGCTCCTTCGATCCTCGCTATATTCGCAACTGTTTTCCTGTGTGGCCCGGCATCGTCGCAAGGCTCGGCCACCAGCACGCTCCCCGGTGTCACGGTCAATGCGCCGGACCAGGCGGCAAGGCCCCATCATCCGCAACGGGGGTCGTCAAACACGGGGACATCCCGCAGGACAACCGGCACCTCAACCGCTCAAACGCCAGTGTTCGCGCCGAATACAACATTGGGGAGGCTTGCCAAGCTGGAGAGAGAAGCCCGCAGCTGCAACGGTGGTTGCGAGACAAGTTTCAGGGTCGGCAACGCCCCCTGGGTTGGATGTAGCCTTGCTGGCCAGGGAGGAGTTGATGGCAGCATGTTCTCACCAACGTGCACAGACACGCTCAGCTACAAGACTTACGCACAGTGCGTAGAGACCAAGGCTTTCCTTGGCGCGCAACCCAGAGAATCTCGGTGGATTTGCACCAGCCTGCTGGTCGGGGGCAAGTTGGCCGGCGAAAAGCAAGTCGCCGAAATCAAGCAATTGGGCACCCGATAGTCCACGCCGCTCGCCGGCTGCGCCCGAAGGCATAGGATAGCATGGCTCGAGGGATTTCGAGCCATGCGCAATGCGCGCTCAGGGTCAAATCGCGACCTCACGGGGGGCCGCTCTTTGCGCCGAGCGGACGTTTGGACTAAGCCGGAGTTCTGGGACGGCCCACTTGCAGACATTCTCCCTGCAGGCGGCTTCGCCGCACGCGGTCAGAAACCGAGCATGCGGAGCTGTTGTTTGCTGACCTGGTCGACCGGGTCGATCGACTGCGCCTTGCGAAAATCTGCGATCGCATCAGTGCGGCGCTGCTGTGCTTCATAGGTGAGGCCGCGGTTGTTGTAGGCCTCGACATAGGACGGATTGAGCTGGATCGCCTGCGTATAATCGGCAATCGCGTGGTTGCGGTCGCTCTTTAAAACGTAGGCTTTGCCTCGGGAGTTGAAAGCGTTGAAGTCCTTGGGATTGATCGCGATCGCCTGGTCATAGTCGGCGATCGCGTCATCGATCTTGCGCAGTCCCACTTTAGCATTGCCGCGGTTCCAATAAGCCACACCATTCCTTGGATTGATGCTGATCGACTGATTGTAGGCGGCGATCGCACGGCCATATTGTTTCGCGCCTTCGTAAGCGACGCCGAGACAATTGTATCCCCCGGAATTGCCGGGTTCGCGATTGATGGCCTCGCTGCAATCCGGAACGGCCAAATCGTACTGGAAATTGTTGCTGTAGGCGACGCCACGCGAGCTGTAGAGCCAAACCAGATTTGGATCGAGCCTGATGGCCTCGCTGTAGTCCGCGATCGCGGGCTCCCATCCGCCTTTTTTCGTGATCAACCTTTTTCTGAAGAGCGCTTGACCCCGTTGGCCAAAACCAAAGGCGTATTTCGGATCGATGGTCACCGCTTTGGTGAGATCGGCGACTGCCTGGTCGAATTCACCCTTTTCCATCCAGGCCATGCCGTGACGGGCATAGGCCCACGCGTCTTTGGGATCGCCGCTGATCGCCTCGGCGTGGTCGGCCAGAGCTGCGTCATATTCATGCAGACCGTAATAGGCGACGCCACGGTTGTTGTAGGCCCAGCCATACTTCGGATCGATCCTGATCGCCTCGGTGCAATCCGCGATGGCCGCGTCGTGGTCCTCTTTGCTCTCGTAAGCCTCACACCGGTGCGCAAAGGCCCAGGCATCCCTCGGGCTGAGCTTGATGGCCTCGCCGTAGTCGGCAACCGCGCGGTCGTAATCCTTCCTGTTGAACGCACCGCGTCCCCGGTTCCTGAAGGCCTCGAGGCGTGCCGCCATCGACTCGCTTGCATCGTCGATGATGCGGCTGCATGCCGTTTCCCCGATCTCGGGCTTGTCGGCGCTGGCGGCGCACCCGTCCCGATCGACCGGCGTCGCGGCCTGCACGGGCATCGCAGGCAGGAGCGCCGCGCAAAGGAGCAGTCCACCTGATCCACGCGCTGCCATGCTGTTCTCCTCCGTCAGGCGCGCCGGCGCGACACGTCCCGACGTGAGGACTTTAACCCCAACGGCGGGCTATCCGCCATCGGCAACCGATGTCCGCTATGGGCCCACGAGATGGACGCTTATCGCGTGGTGCGACCAAGCTGATCCACCACGGCCAGCCATAGTGCTATGGTCTCTGCTGACGAAGTCCTGTCGGCCGCTTCGGGACGCACGGCTGTATGTACCATCACCAGCTTGGTCCCAGGATCCACAAAGATCATCTGGCCGCGGATGCCGAGCAACACGAACCGGCGTTCGGCGCCGGGCAGTAGCCAGACCTGATAGCCATAGCCGTAGTACTTTGTGGCCACACCAGGTGCGAGATGGACGTCGGTTGAACTCACCGTCGTCGCATCAATCAGCCATTGGTGTGGAATGACCTCACGCCCATTCCACACGCCGTCATGCGCCAGCAGGCGTCCGAACCGGGCGTAGTCGCGCAACACGGCGTTAAAGCAGCAAAAGGTCACCTCCTGGCCGGTTCCGTCGATCGCCCATGAGGCATCGGCTTCGGTGCCGATCCGCTGCCATATCTTCTCTCTAAGGTAGTCTGCGACTGGAGCGCCGGTCACAGAGCGCAGGATGAGGCCAAGGATCTCGGTCTCGGAACTGGCGTAATGCCATCGCGTATCTGGCGGCGCCACGCGGGTATTGAACTGCGCGATGCTGACCACAGGGTCCTTGCCGGGCCGACCGAACAGATCGCGCCCGAGGCGCGCAATATCGTCCTGCCCGTCATACCGCTCTTCGAAGTTGACACCAGAGGACATGTGCAACAGCGCACGGATCGACGTCTTACCGTACTCAGTACCTGCAAGTCCGGGCACATAGGTCGCGGCGACGTCGTCGATCGATTTGATGACACCATCGGCCACAGCGATGCCGATCAGCATCGCAGTAATGGTCTTCGCCATCGACTGGGAGAGAAAGCGATCGTGGTCCGATCGCGCATATTGATAATGTTCGTACAAGATCGTGTCGTCCCTGGCGATCAGCAGTCCGGTCGTCGGCTGCCGGGCAAGATAATCCGCGATCGTGCGGCGCTCGCCGTCGAAGCTGTAGTAAATCTCGGGCTCGTTGGCGCGCTGAAACGACCAGGATGTGGCCGCACGTGCAACGATGCGCGCCGGCGTCAGTTCGTCGAAACGACTATAGGTCGCCACGAGATGCCGCATCTCTGCGCCGGTCGACAATGTGCCAAGGGGATATCCCTCGTCAGCGCCGTAAGCGGCCGCATCATGACCGGTGTTCGACAAGACCGGTCCGGCAGCGGCACGCTTGGTGGCTTCTTGCGCATTTGTGATGCCGAAGGTCGCGAGCACAACCATCGCGATGATCGAAACCCGCCCCGTTGCCCTGTTCATCGCCGCCTCCGCGTGTTGCGCTGCATTAGCGCAGCCCTTCCATCAAGAGCACGACTTACGAGATTGTCAAAATGCGACCAGCCGGAAAGGACCGCTTTTTCGCGTCGGTCCGGCGCTGGACGCATCAGCCCATGCTGCCCGGTATGAAACAGCGGACACGGGGGTGGCCGTCGATGTAGTGCTTCCAGACCATCGTCCGTCCGGCGAGGTTGGGTTGCGTGATGAGAGCGCCGTCTGGCACCAGAACCCATTCGCCATCGATGCGAACGCGATATCGCCCGCGATCGGACTCCCAATCCGGTTCGGAGACCACGTAAGCGTCGGAGTCCTCGCAACACTTCCCGAATTCGCTCTCCAGGCTCTCGAACCAGGGCTTTAGCGGGGAATTCGCGTAGCGGCCGTCGTCTCGCGCGAGCGCCGCGGTCGTGAGCAGCAGCAGCACACAGATCGGAGCAGTCGTCCGCCTCATCGCCAGCATGTCTTCGCCTCCGCGATCTGTCTCGGCTCAACGGAAGACTTCGAGGCCATAGAGTGGCCCTGAAGTGGTGTGCTCGATCTCGCATGCGCTCAGTCGGCGGTGCAAAGCTCCGCGCCAGTCGCGCCTGTTGGCAAGCTGGGCGGCGTTAAGCCAACGGTGGCTGGTTCTCGAATAGCGACCGTTGCCTGAGCCATTTTCATAGTCTTCGATCGCTGAGTGAGCACCGCAATCTGGTGAGGCGAAGCGGGCATACCGGCCAACACGAGCTTCGGTGTCGCTGAGCTCTCCTCGACATGGGCCGATCCCATCACCGCGACCTGGTGCGGGGAGATCGGAAAGCCCATGAGTTCGAAAGTCGGAAGGTTCAAGTTGCACGCGCCAGCCTTGTTGGTCCATGCGCCTCCGATGGCGGCGACGGCAATCGTGATTACAAATAGATTTTTCATGATGACATCCCTCCTGGATAGCAGAGATATTCGCACCACGATTTCCAAATCGACTTGGTTCAATTCGCCGGCCCTTCATGGGGCCGCGGACGCAGCATCTGATACGCCGTCATTCAGGGAAACGGCGGACTCCATGCGAGATCCTGGGAAATTTGCCCGACGTCGAACCAAACGGTATCGAGCAGCAGCCGGATGCTGTAATCTGCGGAAAGCAGTACGGACCCCTCGCCATGCGGAAGATGAGGATTCTTCGGCGCCGGCCGGTCATCGATCTCAAGTGGTCGCTATTGAGGCAAGTAGCGGCTGTGGCGCTACTCTGTTTTCTTGGCGGAGCGGCGATCTCCGTCTACCGAGCAGCAGAAGAGACGTTGAAGACCAATCAGGCTGTCGGCGATGCCCTTGGCAAATATCTGGAAGTACCGATTCTAGCCCAGCGCGAGCGGCGGACTCTCTTCGGAACACGCCTTGATCTGCAAAAGCGCTTTCGTTTCATGGATGGCTTTCTGGATCAGGCGATGAGCCCGGGTCAGTGCGTACAGTTCAAGGAAGTTGGGAAGGATGTCATCTCCAGCTGTCTGGGGTTTCAGACTCAGGTGGGCGCGGCACCGGCATGGTTTTCGGCCGTCTATCAGTGGGCGGTCGGCAGCCGTATGACTTACAGCCGTCCTGTCGCGCAGCAGGGTCCCGTACTTGGCACGGTCGTCGTCAGCTCGGACCCATCAGTCGTGACAGCGCGTGCCTGGTCCGATATCTCGCGAATGCTCGGCCTCTCCGCAGCGACGATCGGCGCACTTGGCATTCTGGTGTATTTCGTCGTCGAGCGCGCACTGCGGCCGACGAGAGATGTCGTTAGCGGCCTCAACAGGTTGGCTGCGGGTGATCTGAAGTGCCGTCTCCCGCCATTTCGACTTGCCGAGCTGCAAAGAATACGCGGCGTCTTCAACGATCTGGCGAACACTCTGGAAGTCGCGACCTCCGAGCGCGCCGAGCTTGCGCGACGTCTGGTGGAAGCCCGCGAGCAGGAAAGGCGTCACCTCGCACGGGTGCTTCATGACGAGCTGGCCCAGAGCCTCAGTGCCATGAGTGCGACGGCAGCCTCGATCAAGTTCACGGCCACGACTGACTGTCCATCTCTCGTTGCCGAAGCTCAGGCCCTGACGGAAACTGCTGGCAACATCATGAAGGGGCTTCGCAGGACCGTGCAGGAGTTGAGACTGCAGGAGATCGACGACGTCGGCCTGCTCACGAGCCTTGAAGGGCTAATCGGCGATCATAATCGCCGCGGTTGCGGGAAGACCCGATTCTCTCTCGAGACGCACGGCGACCTCGATGCGCTCCCCCCGGCGATCACCGTTCACGTCTTCTATATCGTTCAGGAGGGTCTCACAAACGCGGCGAAGCATGCGCAGGCGGCCAACGTGCGCGCCGTGGTGCGCATCGACCTTGCGCAAGTCGGTGCGCCAAGGTCCGACGCTGGCATAGTCGAGGCTACGGTTGAAGACGACGGTGCTGGATTAGCGCCTGAGATCAGGAGAGAGACTGGTTTTGGCCTCGGGCTGATCGGGATTCGCGAGAGAACGCTCGCGCTGGGCGGGCAGATGAAAGTCGTGTCGAGGCCCGAGAAGGGCCTCATCCTCAGTGCCATCATTCCTGTTGCGACTACCGAGGGTGCAGCATCATGACGCCGCGAAGCATCAGTGTCCTGCTCGTCGATGACCACGCGGTCGTGCGTGAGGGATACCGTCGGCTTCTCGAGAAGCATGAAGGCATTACCGTCGTCGCCGAGGCCGCCGATGCGGCGAGCGCCTATCAAGCCTACAAGAGCAGCAAGCCCGATGTCGTGGTGATGGACGTGTCGCTGCCAGGTCGCGGCGGTATCGATGCTATTCGCCAGATACGTCAGTGGGATCCAGCAGCGCGCCTGCTGGTTTTCACCATGCATTTGAGCGCGACATTCGCTCTCCAGGCCTTCAGGGCCGGTGCAAAGGGCTTTGTCACAAAGAGCAGCCCGCCCGAGTTGCTCGTCAGCGCAGTACGTGACGCGGCTGCCGGCCGTATGACAATCTGCCCCGAGGTCAGCGAAGCCCTGGCGAGAAGCCGCTTGCAGGACGATGCAAGCCTCATTGATACCTTGTCCCCACGTGAATTCGAGATCCTGCGCATGCTGCTCGCCGGCCGGTCGGCCGAGGAAATAGCCGCCGCATTCAATCTCAGTCCGAAAACCGTCTCGAATTACCACTACGCCATCAAATCGAAGCTCAGCGTCTCTTCCGATGTCGAGCTCGTGCTTTTTGGCCTGCGAGGCGGATTGATAACGCAAGTCGAGGAACGCGAGCACGAGGACAATTTCCGATCTGCCTAACCGCGGATGGCCGCTGTTTTAGACTCATGAGAGACGCCACGCAGGCGTCAGCGAATGATCCCTTTCCGGAAATCTCCAAACTGAAGAAACAGTGGCGCACTGAGGCTTAGCTATGCCCGTGCGGACCGCAGCCAGCGCGGCTACTCTTGCTGCACAGGCTCTCGATGTAATTGCACCGAGAACAATGTTACTATTGCACCGAGACATTATTCGGATCAATCTAGCGACACAAACTCGATTGCACGTTGCAATTGGCCTGCGGTCGCCCGGACGCGCCAATGACACGGCGATCGCGGAGACGAGCACATGGATCTGACGGTCACTACATTTCTCGTCGCGTTTGCCGGCGTGTTCCTGATCTGCTTCATGAAGGGCGCCTTCGGCGGCGGGTTCTCCATCGTGGGCATTCCGCTGTTGTCGTTCGTGATGGACCCGGTCACCGCCGGAGGCCTACTCGCACCGCTGTTCATCGCGATGGATTTGTTCGCGCTTCGCTACTGGAAACCTTCGACCTGGTCGAAGCCGGACCTTGCGCTTTTGCTACCCGGCCTCGTGACGGGCATCGGGCTCGGCTATCTGCTGTTCCGCGTGCTGGACCATCGTGCCGTCGCGATTGTGATGGCGGTCGTGACTTTGGTCTTTGTCGGCCTATGGCTTTTGAGTGCGTCGAAGGTGACTGGTCAACCTCGTTCGTCGCCGAAGGCGGTTGCTGCCGGTCTCGCCTCGGGTGTCACCACCATGGTCGCGCATTCCGGCGGTCCGCCGCTTGCGATGTATCTGCTGCCGCTCGGCCTCACCAAGGAAGTCTACGCCGGAACGACGAGCCTCTTCTTCACGGTTGGCAACGCAACCAAGGCAGTGCCGTGGCTGCTCCTGGTAAGGCCGAGCGGCAACGTCTGGATCGTGATGGCGGCATGCCTGCTCGCCATTCCCAGCGGCGTCTGGCTGGGCTGGCGCCTCCACGGCAAGCTGGACCAGCAGCAAATTTACCGGGCCTGCTACGGATTGCTGCTCGTCACGGCATTGAAGCTGCTGTGGGACGGAGTGTCCGGCTATCTCGCGTAAATCGAGAGAGGACGTTCAACCCGGAATCATCGAGGTGGCCCGTTGTAGCCGCTTGCGGCCTCGACGTCCGGTTAGCCGGGATTTGGCGCAGTCGAAAATGACCGACCGCGGATCGTGGACGAGCAGCGTCAGGATCAGAGTGCAAAGACACTGGCGCCGACGCTACGTCCGATCTTCAGTTTCGTCATTGCCCTCGAGCTTCTTGCGCAGCGCCGTGACGAGGCGGTGGACCGTTTGCAGGTCCTTGACCGAAAGCCCTTCCGAGAGGTCGTTGATCCACGGGGCCTGCAAAGCCATCGCGGCCTCGAAAGTGCGCCTTCCCTTGTCAGTCAGGACCACAAGTTGTGCGCGCCGGTGATGCGGGTTGGCCTCGAATGCCAAAAGCCCTTCAGCGTGAAGATCGTTGACGATCCGCTGCACGTTTTGCCTGTTGGCACCGAGGTCGCGGGCGAGCCATGCGACCGGCTGCGCTCGCTCCGCGTGCACGATGGCGCCGAGGATCTGCCAACGGGCACTCGTGAGCCCGAGTGAGGCGACCAGGCGGTCACCTGCGGTCAGGACCAGGCTATTCAGCCGGAACAGGTCAAGCATGAGGTTGCTCAGGGCATCGCCAGCAGGCGTTCGTCGGGATCTCAACATCCGTCACCATAAATCTTTATTGACATCATAATGCCAAATTAGCACTCTAAGTACAATACCGCATCATGCGACCACAGAACGGAGACCTTTCATGTCGCACCTGCGCACACTGGATCCCGCGTTTCCGATTGAACGTCAGCTCGGCATCGATACCAGCCCTGTCGTGCTCGTGAATCTGTTCACGCTCGACAAAGCCGATGAGGAAACATTCCTCCAGGTCTGGCAAGACGATGCTGCCTTCATGAAGCGGCAGCCGGGTTTCATCGCCACCCAGCTTCATCGCGCGATCGGTGAAAGCCCGACCTATCTGAACTACGCCGTCTGGGAATCGACCGCCCACTTCCGGGCTGCCTTCACGCATCCCGAGTTCCGATCCAAGATCTCGGCCTATCCCTCTTCCGCCGTAGCTTCTCCGCACCTGTTCCAGAAGGTCGCGGTGCCCGGCATCTGCGTCGCGTAGCTCGCCCGGCAAACGCCTGAAGGCCCACGACCCCTTGATTCAAGAACGGCTGAGGAGTCGCACTGCGAAGCTCCTCCAAAGAAGAGAAGTATGTGTCGGGAACTGCCCCGCCCGTTCGTCCTCTGGCCACAAAGTGCAGGAACCGGAAACTTGTCGTCGGCTTCACGCAATTGCACGGAGACTTCCCGTGATCCCTGTCATTACCGCCTTCGAAAGGTCACCCGACCGCGGCAGAGGACAAGCACGCGACATGCGTGTTCGGTGGGCGCTCGAAGAAGTGGGCCAACCTTACGACGTTCGTCTCGTCTCGTTCAGCGAGATGAAGGAGACCGTGCATCGTGCGCTTCATCCGTTCGGGCAGATTCCAACCTACGAAGAAGGCGGTCTTGCCCTGTTCGAGTCGGGGGCGATCGTGCTCCATATCGCGGAGCGCCATGGTGGACTGCTGCCAGACGATGCGCATGGCCGAGCGCGCGCGATCACATGGATGTTTGCCGCGCTTAACACGCTGGAGCCGCCGATCGTTGATCGGGCAATTACCATACTCGTGGAGCGCGGCGAGACCTGGTACGAGCAGCGCTTGCCTATCGTCGAGGATCGCATCCGTGTCCGGCTTGCCGAACTTTCCGGTCGCCTGGGGAATTCCGATTGGCTCGATGGTGCATTCAGCGCCGGCGACCTTCTGATGGTGACCGTGCTGCGCCGGTTGAATGGATCGGACATTCTGGACGAATATCCGAACCTCTCCGCCTATGTGGCCCGCGGCGAAGCGCGTCCGGCCTTCGGGCGTGCTTTCGATGCTCAATTGGCGGTGTTCAACGCCGCATCGACTGGCTGATGAGGCCGCTCAGGCTGCCTGCTTCTTCTTCGGCTTCGGCTTGGCCGCCTTCGGCATCGGCGCCGGCTCTGGGCTGCCCTCGATCGAAGACAGGCGGCCAGCGGTAAACGTGTAGATGCCGGCACGTGGACCGGTCGCCCAGGTGATCACGGCAACGCGCCTGCCGGCGGCATCATTGGAGAGATTGACGCCCGACGGCGCCCCGATGCCGCGCACCACATCGCATTCGGTGTGACCGAGCGCGACTGTGCCGCCCGGCTGCGCCGAAGGCGCGGTCGAGGCATTGGCGTCGGTGGGCGCACCCGCGGGCGCCATGCCCGGGCAAGCACCATCTGCGCTGACCAGATCCTCCGCCGTCACGGGCTTGTCGGGGGTCAGCGGCGGCGATTCGATCGAGATGTTCTTGATGAAGAGCCGGGCCGGCTTGTTGAACCACTCGGCATCCTTCGACAGCAGTTCCGAGCTGCTCGAGCAGGCCGCCATCAGCGGCGCAACGGCGCACAACGCCAACACAAGCGTCGAAGGAAGCTTTTGATGTCGCACGATAAACTCGAATCCCCGCGTTAAGGGCCAGCCCTAAACGATTGTCCCAACATCACTTTGCGGCACGACCGTGGCTAGAGGTCAGCATTACCCCAAAAGCCGCAAATTATCATTAATTTGACAGCCAACCGCTAATTGCGCCGCTGCCACCGGCCCCGCTCGTCAGCCTGCCAATAGGTGACATCAAATCCGCGCGTCTTGCAATCCGTCCAGGCGCTGCGCGCAAGCGCGAGCGCATCGGGATCGTCGCCATTGAACAGGAGCACCATGCGCTCATAGCGTTCCGAATCCTGAGGCAGCGCGGCGTTGTCGATCAGGAAGCGGACATTGGCGCCGTTGGGATTGCCCTCTTCGACCGCCAGCACGATCGGTTGCTCGGCGGCGTCGCCGACTCGCCATGTCGCGTGCGGCAGGAAGGAATCGTCGCGATAGGTCCATAAATGCGCGTCGAGCGCATCGGCGCGTTCCTCCGAGGTCGACTGCACCACGACGCGCCAGCCGCGCTCGAGTGATTTCTCGATCAGCGGCGGCAACACGTTCTCCACCGTCATGTTTTGCAGATGGTAGAAGAGCACTTCGGTCATTTGCGCTCATAGTGGTCGGCGACCAGACGGTCCAGGAGCCGCACCCCGTAGCCGGAGCCCCAGCTCTGGTTGATGTCGGTTTTCGGCGCGCCCATGGCGGTGCCGGCGATGTCGAGATGCGCCCAGGGCGTGCCGTCGACGAAGCGCTGCAGAAACTGCGCGGCGGTGATCGAGCCGCCGTGGCGACCGCCGGTATTCTTCATGTCGGCGAACTGTGAATCAATCAGCTTGTCGTATTCGGGCCCGAGCGGCATGCGCCAGACTTTTTCGCCGCTCTCGATGCCGGCCGTCAGGAGGCGTTCGGCGAGCTCGTCATTGTTGGAGAACATGCCGGCATGCTCGGTGCCGAGCGCGACCATGATCGCGCCGGTGAGCGTGGCGAGATCCACCATGAATTTCGGCTTCACTCTCTTGGCGACGTACCAGAGCACGTCGGCCAGCACGAGGCGTCCCTCGGCGTCCGTGTTGATGATCTCGATGGTCTGGCCCGACATCGAGGTGACGATGTCGCCGGGACGCTGCGCGTTGCCGTCGGGCATGTTCTCGACGAGACCGATGGCGCCGACCGCGTTGACCTTTGCCTTGCGCGCCGCGAGCGCGTGCATCAGGCCGACGACGCAGGCCGCTCCCCCCATGTCGCCCTTCATGTCCTCCATGCTGCCGGCCGGCTTGATCGAGATGCCGCCGGTGTCGAAGCAGACGCCCTTGCCGACGAAGGCGACCGGAGCCTCGCCCTTCTTCCCGCCGTCCCAGCGCATGATCACGGTGCGGCTCGGCCGCGCCGAGCCCTGTCCGACGCCGAGCAGCGCGCCCATGCCGAGCTTGTGCATCGCCTTGACGTCGAGCACCTCCACCTTGACGCCGAGCTTGCGGAGCTGGCTCGCACGCCGCGCGAACTCCTCCGGGAAGAGCACGTTCGGCGGCTCGTTGACAAGATCGCGCGCGATGATCACGCCGTCGACGACATGGCCCGCCGGCGTGAAGGCCTTTTTCGCAGCAGCCAGGTCAGCGACGGCGAACGCGACGTCGGCGCGCAAAGCACCGCCCTCCTCGCCGTCCTTCTTCTTCGTCTTGTAACGATCGAACTTATAGGCGCGCAGCCGGAGGCCCGAGGCGATCGCGACCGTCTGTTCCGCGGTCATGGAGCCGTCAGGCAGTTCGGCCATGATGGTCATGGCGCTCGCGCCAGCCTTCAGCTTGCCGGCCGTCACACCACCGAACTTCAGAAAATCGTTGAGCTTGAGGGCCGAAGCCTTGCCAGCGCCGATCACAATCAGGCGGTCGGCCTTCAGCCCCTCGGGAGCCAGGATGTCGAGCGCGGCGCCCGTCTTGCCCTTGAACTGGCTCGCCTCGGCGGCCCGCTTCACCAGGTCCGCTGCCGATCCGAGCGCCTTGGCGGTTGCTGGGCCGAATCGCAGGCCGTCGTCGCAAAATGCCACCAGCGTGCCGCGCGGGGCGGCGGAAAACGGAACGAAGCCGACCTTGACGGCGTCGGACATGGATAACTCCTCCAAAAGACGGGACTTTTGCCGCTCCTCAGGCACCCCCTGAGAGTACCGGCTGAACCGCGATTCACTGATCCGGCACGCACTATGACCCGTCCGCACCGCGCATGCCAAGCGCCGGCCGTGGCCGGCGGGCCACAAGA
This sequence comes from Bradyrhizobium sp. UFLA05-89, assembly GCF_059803475.1. Classification (NCBI taxonomy): domain Bacteria; kingdom Pseudomonadati; phylum Pseudomonadota; class Alphaproteobacteria; order Hyphomicrobiales; family Nitrobacteraceae; genus Bradyrhizobium; species Bradyrhizobium sp. UFLA05-89. Next base: position 57,487 of record NZ_JBANBA010000007.1, read on the forward strand.
AGGAAATATTAACCATATGATGAGGGTGCCACGGGGCAGCCATTTTGTTGACGGATCAAAGGGATGGTAGTGAGAGTGTGAACTGGTGAAAGACGTGGCAGAACGACCCTTGGGGACCCCTTTCGGGATGGGTCGGGACGTCCGGAGTTTGGGACCCAGAAGGGGCCTGGTGGGGATCGTGCGGTAGCGCATGGGGTCGATCGACAGGTATATTTTCCGCACGACGCTGGCGTCGTTTGCGCTGGTCCTGGTCAGCCTCACCGGCGTGATCTGGATTACGCAGGCGTTGCGCGGCATCGACCTGATGACGAGTCAGGGCCAGACCATCCTGACCTTCCTCGGCATCACCAGCCTGGTGATTCCGGCGCTGGTGCTGATCATCTCGCCGATCGCGCTGATGATCGCGATCTCGCACACGCTGAACAAGCTCGCGACCGATTCCGAGATCATCGTGATGAATGCTGCCGGCTTCTCACCGTTCCGGCTGTTCTATCCGTTCTTCTACGCCACCTGCGTGGTGGCTCTGCTGGTCGCCTTCATCGCCGCCTATCTCGCCCCCGACGGCATGCGGCGGATCAAGCAATGGGACGCCGAGATCACCGCCGACGTCCTCACCAACATTCTCCAGCCCGGCCGCTTCGCTCAGCTCGACCAGAACCTCACGATCCGGATTCGCGAGCGCCAGCCCGGCGGCATCATGGCCGGCATCTTCATTGACGACCGCCGCGATCCGAAGGAGCGCAACTCGATCGTCGCCGAGCGCGGCACGGTGGTGAAGAGCGGCGGCGAAACCATCTTGGTGCTGGAGGACGGCAACCTGCAACGCTTCGAGGCCGGCAAGCGCGATCCCGCGCTCGTCACCTTCGCCCGCCACGGCTTCGACATGTCGAAATTCTCCAACCAGGGGCGCGACGTCACGCTCGGGATTCGCGAACGCTATCTCTGGGAGCTGTTGTCCCCGCCCGAGGACGACCCCGTCTACATGGCGGTGCCCGGCCAATTCCGCTCGGAGCTGCATGACCGCATCATGGCGCCGATGTACCCCTTCGCCTTTGCGGCGCTGACATTCGCCTTCCTCGGCGCGCCGCGCACCACCCGTCAGAGCCGCAACTTCTCGATCGGCAGCTCGATCCTCGCCGTGTTCGGCCTGCGCATGGCTGGCTTTGCCTGCTCGGTGATGGCGGTGAAGTCGCCGGTAGCGCCCCTCGTGCAATATGCCATGCTGGCGGCCGCCATCGGCCTCGGCCTGTGGATGATCGTCGGCGGCGTGGTGGTCGAAGCGCCGCCTGCGCTGCTGGAAGCCATCAACAGATCCAATGCGCGTATTGCGCGGCTATTCCGACGTCCGGTCGCCGCATGAGCATGCTCACCAACACCCTCGGACGCTATTTCGCCGGCCGCTTCGTCGTCGCGGCGCTCGGCGTGTTCGCGAGCATTTTCCTGCTGCTGGTGCTGGTCGACTATATCGAAATGGTGCGCAAGACCTCTGGCCTTGCGTCCGCCTCCGCGATCATGGTGGCCGAGACCTCGCTGTTTCGCGTACCGCAGCTTCTGGAGAAGCTGACGCCATTCTGCATGCTGATCGGCGCCATGACCTGCTACCTCGCCCTGTCCCGCCGGCTCGAGCTCGTCGTAGCACGCGCCGCGGGCATTTCCGCCTGGCAGTTCATCTCCCCCGCCCTCGGCAGCGCGCTGCTGATCGGTGTGATCGCGACGGTTGCCTACAATCCGATGTCGGCGAACCTGCGCGAGCTTTCCAAGCGTATGGAAGCGGAGCTGTTTGGCTCGGCCCCTGGCGGCGGCATCCAGGACGCCTCCGGCTTCTGGCTCAACCAGGTCACCAGCGAAGGCCAGGTCATCATCAACGCAGCGCGCAGCGAACAGCAAGGCATCCGGCTGACCGGTCTGACGCTGTTCCGTTTTGATACGGAGTATCACTTCAAGGAGCGCATCGAAGCGCGCGAGGCAACGCTCGAGGATGGCCGCTGGGTGTTCAGGACCGTGCGCCGTTTCTCCCTGGATGCGCCCCCCATCGACCAGGACCGGTTGGAGATTCCCACGACGCTGACCGAAGCGCAGGTTCGCAACAGCTTTTCCACACCCGAAACTGTGTCCTTTTGGCAACTACCGAGTTACATCCGTTCGTCGGAAAGCTCGGGCTTCGCGACAGCCGGATATCGACTCCAGTACCATAAGCTTCTGGCGCAGCCGTTTCTGCTTGCAGCAATGGTGATGCTGGCGGCTTCCGTATCGTTGCGCTTCTTCCGGATGGGCGGCGTGCAGAAGATGGTTTTGAGTGGCGTGGGCGCAGGCTTTCTGCTCTACGTGCTGTCCAAAGTTACTGAGGATTTGAGCAAGGCTGAGTTGATGCATCCGATCGCTGCGGCGTGGCTGCCCGTTGTGGTGGGCGGCCTCACCGGCTTTTTGGCCTTGCTTTATCAGGAGGACGGATAGTGACTGCCGTCCGCCGAGGGCATGTGTCTCGTGTCGCGCGACGCACCGTGGTGCGCGCGAACGCATTCGGCTTGCCTGCCCGCAGCCTCCTGATCGCCTTCATTGCCGCGCTCGCGCTGGGTGGATTGCTCGATCTTGCAGCGACCGTGCCCGCGGCCGCGCAGAGCTTCAACTACAACCAGCTGCCGCCACGTCCGAAGCCGCCGAAGGCCGCCAACGACAACCAGATGCTCGTGCAGGCGACCGAGGTCGATTACGACTACAACAATTCGCGCGTCTCGGCGGTCGGCAACGTCCAGCTGTTCTACAACGGCACCAGCGTCGAGGCCGACAAGGTCATCTACGACCAGAAGACCAAGCGCCTTCATGCCGAAGGCAACATCCGCATGACGGATGCCGACGGCAAGATCACCTATGCCGAGATCATGGATCTGTCGGACGACTACCGCGACGGCTTCGTCGATTCGTTGCGTGTGGACACCGCCGACCAGACCCGCATGGCCGCGAGCCGCGCCGACCGCTCCAGCGGCAACTACACCGTGTTCGAGAACGGCGTCTACACCGCCTGTGCGCCGTGCAAGGACGATCCGAAGAAGCCGCCGCTGTGGCAGGTCAAGGGTGCCCGCATCATCCACGACCAGCAGGAGAAAATGCTGTACTTCGAGACGGCGCAGCTCGAATTCTTCGGCGTGCCGCTCGCCTACATGCCGTACTTCTCGACGCCCGACCCGACGGTGAAGCGCAAGACCGGCTTCCTGATGCCGGGCTTCACCTCCTACACCGCGTTCGGCTACGGCCTGGAGATCCCGTTCTACTGGGCGATCGCGCCCGACATGGATGCGACCTTCAGCCCGCGCGTCACCTCCAAGCAGGGCGTGCTGTTCCAGGCCGAATTCCGCCAGCGCCTGATCGACGGCGCCTACCAGATCCGCGTTTACGGCATCGATCAGCTCAACCCCAGCAATTTCGCCGGCCAGCCGGGTGACCGCCAGTTCCGCGGCGGCGTCGAGACCAAGGGCCAGTTCGCGCTGAACGACAAATGGGTCTGGGGCTGGGACGGCGTCCTGCTCTCCGACTACTACTTCATGTCGGACTACCGGCTGGCGCAGTACCGCGATCCCTTCTCCTCGTTCCTGAGCCTGCCGACGGAAGCGATCTCCCAGCTCTATCTGACGGGTGTCGGCAATCGCAGCTACTTCGACGCGCGCACGATGTATTTCCTGAGCTTCTCGGGCAACCAGGGCCAGGTGCCAGTCGTCTACCCCGTGATCGACTACTCGAATGTGCTCAACTATCCGATCTTCGGCGGTGAGGTCTCCTACAAGACCAATTTCATCAACCTGACGCGTAACGACGCCGTGTTCGATCCGATCACCACGGTCGCCAACACCAACGGCCTCTGCACCTCGACCTCGGCCGATACCGCCGCGCGCACGCCTTCGCAATGTCTGTTGCGCGGCTTCCCCGGCACCTACACGCGCCTGACTGCTGAAGCGCAGTGGCGGAAGTCCTTCACCGATCCCTTCGGTGAGATCTGGACCCCGTTCGCCATCCTGCGCGCGGATGCGATCAACTCCTCGGTCTCGAATCAGCCGGGCGTGTCGAACTACCTGCCGGTTGGCGACACCCAGGCGCTCCGCCTGATGCCGACGGTCGGCCTCGAGTACCGCTATCCCTTCATCAACGTTCAGCCGTGGGGCTCGACGGTTGTCGAGCCGATCGCGCAGGTCATCATCCGGCCGAACGAGACCTATGCCGGCAAGCTCCCCAACGAGGACGCGCAGAGCATGGTGTTCGATGCGAGCAATTTGTTCAGCGTCGACAAGTTCTCGGGCTACGATCGCGTCGAGGGCGGCGGCCGCGCCAATGTCGGCGTGCAGGCCACCACCCAGTTCGACAGGGGCGGCGCCGTCAAGGTGCTGTTCGGGCAGTCCTACCAGCTGTTCGGCATGAACTCCTTCGCTGTCCAGGATTCCACCAATACCGGTCTGGATTCAGGTCTCGACAAGCCGCGATCCGACTATGTCGCGAGCGTCGGCTATTCGCCGAACCGGACCTACACGTTCAGCGTCCGCGGCCGGTTCGACGAGCAGACCTGGAACGTGCAGCGCTTCGAGGCTGAGGGCCGCGCCAATTTCGACCGCTGGTCGGTCAGCATGATCTACGGCAACTACGCGCCGCAGCCGGAACTGGGTTACCTGACCCGCCGCGAGGGCATCCTCACCTCCGCCTCGGTGAAGGTCGCAGCCAATTGGGTGGTCCAGGGCTCGGCGCGCTGGGACCTCGAGGCCAACAAGCTCAATCAATACGTGGTCGGCGCCGGCTATGTCGACGATTGCTTCGTGCTGGCGGCTAACTATGTAACGTCCTATAGCTACTCGGCGGGCAGCACCCCGCCTGTTCTGAGCCACGCGTTCATGTTCCAGATCGGCCTGCGAACGCTGGCGAACTCCTCGGGAACCAGCAGCTCCGCCGGCTTGCAGTAGACAGATTTGACGCTGCGGGGCTTGTTCGGATCGCAAGTATGCGAGCGACGACATCCATGACGATCACTTTGCGAGTTCATCGCCTTCTCATCGCACTCGGCACGTCCCTGCTACTGATCGGCGGCGCGGCCCCGTCGCGGGCGCAGACCGTCGTCGTCATGGTCAATGGCGAGCCCATCACCGATTTCGACGTCGAACAGCGCAGCAAGCTCGACCTGCTGACGACCCAGAAGACACCGAGCCGGCAGGAAGTCCTCAACGAGCTGATCGACGAGAAGGTGAAGATCAAGGAAGGCAAGAAATACGGCGTCGAGCCTACCAGCTCCGATATCGACCAGTCCTTCTCCGGCATGGCGCAGCGCATGCGCATCACGACGGACCAGCTCGCGAAATCACTCGAGGTGAAGGGCGTGCGGCCGGAAACGTTGAAGAACCGCATGCGTGCCGAAATGGTCTGGACCAGCCTCGTTCGCGGTCGCTTCAAGGAACAGCTGCAGGTCGGCGAGCGCGACGTCGCGGCCGCCGTGCAGGCCCAGAATGGCGAAAAGCTGCAGGTCGAGGGTTTCGAATACAAGATGCAGCCGATCGTCCTCATCGTGCCGCGCGGCTCGTCGCAGGCAGCGACCGAGGCACGGCACAAGGAAGCCGAAATGTACCGCAGCCGGATCACGAGCTGCGATGAAGCCAATTCGCTGTTCCGCTCGACGCCCAACGCGGCGATCCGCGACAGCGTCACCAAGACCACCGCTGATCTCCCCGAGGCGCTTCGCAAGGTGCTCGACGACACGCCGGTTGGCCACCTCACCCCGCCGGAGACCACCAAGCAGGGGATCGAAATGGTCGTGCTGTGCGCGCGCAATCCGACCATGATCGACACGCCGAAGCGGCGCGAGGTCCGCGAGAAGATGTACGTCGAGAAGTACGAGAAGACCTCGAAGCGTTATCTGGCAGAAATCCGCAAAGCGGCGATGATCGAATATCGTTGATGGCAAGGCCCCTCGCACTGACCCTGGGCGAGCCTGCCGGCATCGGCCCCGACATCACGATCGCGACCTGGCTGCGCCGCAACGAGCTCGGGCTCCCCGCGTTCTACCTGCTCGGCGATGACGCGCTGATCGCGCGCCGCGCCAAGGCACTCGGCATCGATATCAAGATCGCGCGTGTTCGAGCCGAGGAGGCGGTCGCCGCCTTCCCCGACGCGCTGCCGGTGGCTGTTACCGGAGAGATCGCAACGGCCGAGCCGGGCCGGCCCGATGAGGGCAGCGCGCCCGCAGCGCTCGCCTCCATTCGCCAGGCCGTTGCCGACGTCCGCGCAGGCCGCGCCGGCGCCATCGTCACCAACCCGATCGCCAAGAGCGTGCTCTACCGCGCGGGTTTCCGCCATCCCGGTCACACCGAATTTCTCGCCGAGCTCGCCGAACAGGACGGACGCGTGCCGCAGCCGGTGATGATGCTGTGGTCGCCGCGACTTGCGGTGGTGCCGGTGACCATTCATCTTTCGCTGCGCGATGCGCTGGCGCAGCTCTCGCCCGAGCTCATCGTCTCGACAGTGCGCATCGTCGCGGCCGAGCTGAAATCCCGTTTCGGCATCAGCCGGCCGCGCATCGCGATCTCCGGTCTCAATCCGCATGCCGGCGAGGACGGCTCGCTCGGCCACGAGGAGCAGACCATCGTCACGCCGGCGATCAAGATCTTGCGCAACGACGGCATCGAGGCCAGAGGCCCCCTGCCCGCCGACACCATGTTCCACGACGCCGCGCGAGAAACCTACGACTGCGCGGTCTGCATGTATCACGACCAGGCGCTGATCCCGATCAAAACGCTCGCCTTCGACGACGCGGTCAACGTCACGCTCGGCCTGCCCTTCATCCGGACATCACCGGATCATGGCACGGCGTTCGATATCGCAGGCACCGGCAAGGCCAATCCAGCAAGCCTGATCGCGGCGCTGCAGCTCGCAAGCCGCATGGCCGCGCAACCGGCATGAGCGCGATCGACGACCTCCCGCCGCTTCGCGAGGTCATTCGACAGCATTCGCTATCGGCCCGCAAGTCGCTGGGCCAGAACTTCCTCCTCGACCTCAACCTGACGGCGCGCATCGCGCGTGCCGCCGCGCCGCTCGAGACTTCGACGATCGTCGAGATCGGTCCGGGCCCCGGCGGATTGACCCGTGCCCTGCTCGCGCTTGGTGCTGCGCGCGTCATCGCGATCGAGCATGACGAGCGCGCGATCCCTGCCTTGCAGGATATTTCAGCGCGCTATCCGGGGCGGCTCGAGATCGTGCATGGCGATGCCATGACCTTCGATCCGAGGCCGCTGCTCGCGGGTCACGCAGCAAAGATCGTCGCCAACCTGCCCTACAACATAGCTACCCAGCTCCTGATCGGATGGCTTACCAGCGAGCCATGGCCGCCGTGGTACGAGATGATGGTGCTGATGTTCCAGCGCGAAGTCGCCGAGCGGATCGTGGCGCGCGAGAACGAAGAGGCCTATGGCCGGCTCGGCGTGCTCGCCAACTGGCGTACCGAGACCAAGATCCTGTTCGACATCTCGCCTTCCGCCTTCGTGCCACCGCCGAAGGTCACCTCCTCCGTCGTGCGCCTCGTGCCGCGCGTGGCGCCTCTGCCTTGCGACCGACGGCTGCTCGAACAGGTCGCCGCCGCCGCCTTCGGCCAGCGCCGCAAGATGCTGCGCCAGAGCCTGAAATCAATTCAGGCCGATCCGGCACGCCTCGCCTCGGCCGCCGGCGTCGATGCGACGCGGCGCGCCGAGACCATTCCGGTCGCGGGCTTTGTTGCCATGGCGCGTGAATTGGCCGATATACGAAGCCAAACCTAAAGCACGATCCGATGATCGCGCTTTAGAGCATGATCCGGAAAAGTGTGAAGCGGTTTTCCGAAAGATCATGCTCAAACAACAACCCGAAGCGCGATGACGATTCATCCTGATCTCATCGCGCTTCAGCGAAAATTTCGGAGGAAGGAAAATGGCGTTGATGCGTCGACAGTCCCTCGTGAAGTTCGATGCGCCGCTGTGCGAGACCATCATCGACACGCCCAAGCCGCAAGGACGCGAGGTGCTGGTGCGCATCGAGCGCTGCGGCTTGTGCCATTCCGACCTGCACATCCAGGACGGCTATGCTGATCTCGGCGGCGGCAAGAAACTCGACACCACGCGCGGCATGACGCTGCCGTTCACGCTCGGCCACGAGATCGCAGGCGTTGTGGACGAGGTCGGCGGTGACGTGCCGGCTGGCCTCATCGGCGCCAAGAAGGCGGTCTTCCCATGGATCGGCTGCGGCCAGTGCCGCGACTGCGCCAATGGCGATGAGAATCTCTGCGCCAAGCAGCGCTTCCTCGGCGTCTCCATCGACGGCGGCTTTGCCAGCCACGTGCTGGTGCCCGATGCGAAGTACCTGCTCGACTACGATCCCCTGCCGGTCAACCAGGCCGCGACATTGATGTGCTCGGGCGTCACCGCCTACGGCGCGCTCAAGCGCCTCGTCGACCGTCCGCGCCAGCGCAACCTCTTGCTCATTGGTCTCGGCGGCGTCGGCATGATGGGCCTTTCGTTCGCGCAGGCCATGTTCAAGCAGCCGATCGCGGTTGCCGATCTCAGCCCAGCGGCGCGCGAGACCGCGCTGAAGAATGGCGCGGCGACCGCCTACGATCCGGCCGAGCCGGAGGTTATCAGGCGCATCCTGAAAGAGACCGAGGGCGGTTTCGACGAGGTCGTCGATTTCGCCGGCAACGAGAAGTCGATGGCGTTCGCCGTCTCCGTGCTCGCGCGCGGCGGCAAGGTCGTGGTCTCCGGCCTGATGGGCGGCCAGTTCACGCTGCCGATGGTGCAATGGGTGTACAAGCGCATGACCATCGAAGGCTTCATGGTGGGTACGCTCGCTGAGGCCCACGAGCTGATGGCGCTCGCCCGCGCCGGCAAGATCAGGCCGACGCCGATGCAGGAAGAGCCGATGGCCGATGCTCAGAAGTGGATCGACAGCCTGCGCGCCGGCAAGGTCGTGGGGCGCATCGTGCTGAAGAATTGATTGCGCCGGCGTTGAGGCCGCGCGCGGCCCACGCTATTTCAAGCTGACGAAGCGCGACGGTCCCGCGACCATGGTCTTCGCGAGGTCGACGACGAGCGGCGCCGCGTCGGGCAACGCGAGGTCGGCGCCACCAGCCGCGAGCAGACGCATGATCTCCCAATCCTGCCGCGCAAGCGCGTTTCGCAGCGGCTCGACGCGCTCCTTGTAGAATTGGAGGAACAGCGGCCGCGCCACCGGCTGCTTGCGGTGGTGACCCGGCACCACCGCATTGACGTCGATCAGCCCCGCCGCGAGCGCCCTGCGAAGGAGTTCGAGCGCCTGCGCGCTCGGAGGATTGGCCCCCTCGTCCCGATAACCTGCACTGCCGATGCAATCGAGAAATGCCCAGGCTTGCTCGGGTTCGAGCGGCTGAGACTGGGCCGCGCGTCTATCCACATCGGCGGTCCACTGAATGAGATCGCGCGCGAACGCGTCATCCCGTTGCTGTTGCTCGGCTTTGCGCGTTTCGTGCTCTGTGGCCCGGACGCGGGATTCAATGATCTCGGGCGCGAAACCGGAAAAAGCCGTCAACCCGACCAGAAGTAGCGCAAGTCCCGCACGCGGCGACGTGAGCGCAGTCGCGCGCCAGCAGAGAACGAGCACGGCGGCCGTTGACACAACAACCACGGCCAGCGCCGCGAGTGCAAGACGATCGAACTCAGCCCCCCTCTCGATCAAGAGATTGTCGAGCCGGAAACGGATCACGTTGAAGAGGCTCGCCGAGGCAACGAGCAATTGCACAACAGGAATAAGCCAGCGCATTCCCGTTTGGTCGGGGCAAACGATCGATCGGTTCAGCCAGGGAGCGCAAAGGCCATCGGTGCGCGCGGGCGCGCATGCAGACCTCCAGGCGACCGCGCCGCAGAACTCGGACGCGCCGGGTTCAGCTCGTTCGCCCCTGGCGCCCCATGAAGAGGCCATAGAGGAAGAGCAGGATCACTGCGCCGACGATGGCGCCGATGAAGCCCGCCGATTCGCCCGCCCGGTACCAGCCCACCGACTGGCCTAGGAACGTCGCGACGAACGCGCCGACGACTCCCAGGATCGTGGTCAGGATGAAGCCCTTCGGCTCATTGCCGCCCGGCATGATGAATTTGGCGATCACGCCGACGATAAAGCCAATGATGATAGTCCAAAGGATCCCCATCTCGTTGCTCCTGTCATGAGCCGGCACGCGCGGCGACCGCCATCCTGAAAGAGATCATACGGGAGCGCCTTTGACATAGATCAACATAGGGCGGCGTTCTCGGGCCGCCCTGATTGCACAAGACCGTCATTGGGTCGCGCGAGGGAGGTCAGCATGGCAATGCTGGGCGAGATCACCCACACCACCACCTACAAATATGCAAAGCCCGTTACGTTCGGGACGCATCGGGCGATGTTCTTGCCGAGGCGCGGTGCATCTGCCCGCCTGCTCGGTTGGTCGGCGAAAACCAGCCCGATTTCGAAGATCCACTGGATTACCGATTCCCGCTCCAACACCGTTACGGTGATGGAGTTCGCAGAGCCGAGCAGCGAGCTGACCTTCACTTTCCAGGTGCGCGGCGTGTTCTTCGGCATCAAGGGCATTGAATCCTTTCCACTGGAGCCGCGGGCCGATGAAATCCCCGTGCAGTATTCGCCCGACGAGTGGACCGACCTCGCCGGTTACCTGCGTCCCCACGCCGACGACCTCGACGGCATCGTTGCAGCGTGGACGAAGGCCTTCGTCGCCGGCGATCAGGACCAGACGACAGACGTTTTGCACCGGATCTTGCGCACGTTTCGTGAGGGGTTCAGCTACCGCGCCCGAGAAACGCAAGGCACGCAATCCCCGAGCGAGACACTGCGTACGAAATCCGGCACATGCCGGGACTACGCCTGGCTGATGATCGAGGTGCTGCGCCGCCTCGGCCTCGCCTCGCGCTTCGTCAGCGGCTACCTTTACGACCAGGCGCTGGATGGCGGCGCCGTCGGAATGACTGGCTCCGGCGCCACGCATGCGTGGCTCCAGGTGTTTCTCCCCGGCGCCGGATGGCTGGACTACGACCCGACCAACCAGATCAATGCCGGCTTCGATCTCATCCCGGTCGCTGTCGCCCGGCATCCTGGCCAGGCCATACCGCTGGAGGGGTCCTGGTTCGGAGATGCAACGGACTATCAGGGCATGTGCATCAAGGTCGCGGTTCACAAGATCGGCGAGATCCGCGATCCCTCCGAGAGTTGAGCGGGCCTGGAGCTGATCAGTCGTCGGACCGTGGCGCATTTCTCGGAAGGATCAGCCGCACATACGTCCCTGCCCCCAGCTCGCTGTCCAGCGTGATGCGGCCGCCAAGGCGTTCGGTGACGACGCCATGGACGACGTGCAGTCCGAGCCCCGTCGCCCCATGGTGACGTCGCGTGGTGAAGAACGGATCGAAAGCGGAGAGCTTGACGTCCGGCGGCATTCCGCAACCGTCGTCGGACACGATGAGCTCGACCTGATCGTCACCCGCAGATCTCAGATCGACGCGGATCCGACCTCCGGCGCCATCCGGCCATGCATGGGTCATCGCATTCATGACCAGATGGGTCAGAACCTGCCCGAAGGGACCGGGATAGCTGTCCATTTCGAGAGCTCGTGCGAGCCGCAGATCAAGCGCGATACCGCGGCGATGACATTCGCGATCGAGATGCGACAGCAGTTGCTCCGACAACTCGGCAGCGTCGAAGCGGCGCAGCGCTGATTGACTTGGATCGAGCGCGACCTGCTTGAAGGACTGGATCCGCTCCGCCGCACGCGACAGGTTGGTGATGAGCTGGGTGGACGCATCGCCGGCGAGGCTGATGAACTCGTTGAGGCTCGAGCGTCGCACCTTGCCGCCCGCAACTTCCGAGGCGAAGGCCTCGGACTTGCGCTGAAGCGTCGAGGCGATCGTCAGGCTGCTGCCCACGGGACCGTTGATCTCATGCGCCACGCCGGCAACCATCCGACCGAGCGCCGCGAGCTTTTCGGCCTCCACCAGCGACTGCTGGGTCTCGCGCAAATGACGCAACGCGGTTTCAGCAGCATCTTTCGCCTTGCGCACCTCCGCCTCGGCACGCTTGCGTTCTGTGATTTCCTCGGCCGCGACGTTGACGGCGATGATCTCGCCGTTCGGCGCGCGCAAGGGATGCCAATAGGTCACCCAGTAGCGCTCCTCGGCCTGATCGGCGCGCTGGCCGGCGACCTCTATGCCGACCACCGGCTCTCCGGTTTCCATGATCGAGCGGACGATCTCCGCGACGGAATCCGCCAAGGCCGGAACGCAATCCCGCACGAAGCGGCCGAGATGGTTTTCGACCGAGATGCCGCAGATCTCGGTGAGCCGCTGGTTGATTTGCAGGTAACGGCAATCCGGGGAGAGGCAGGCAAGTCCAATCGGTGCAGTGTCGTAGATCGATTTCAGGCCTGGCTGCTCCGGAAACAGCAACACCTCGGATGCGAGCGCTGATTTTGACGCCTGTACCATGACCGCCTCGACATTGTTTTTGTAGGTTCGAGTCGCATCCTCTTTGGCTGAGCCGGGCCCCCTCGCTGATACCGTCCCAGGACGACACACAGCGTCTCTTCGGCTTCGGCAAAACCGCGGCATACTATCGAAATTCTGCAAAATTGAGATTTGCGGCCGTATCGCCTCAATGCGCGTGTCCGTCCCTGCCCGTCAGCCGCGCCAACTCGCGCGCCGTCTCCAGGATCATGTCGATCCGCTGCTGCAAGCGCTGCTGCAAGTCGGGGATGTTGACCTTGTCGGTGACACGGTAGGCATTGCCGATGCGCTCCACGTACCCCTGCTTGATCATCTCCTCGAGCCTGCGCAGCACGGTTGCGCGTGGCAGCTTCAGCGCGGCCGCTACCATGCTCGCCCGCACTGGCGAGCACATCGCGGTCCGCAGGAACAGGTAGATGCCGATCGTGCGGAAGGTGGCGCTGTCGTTCTGCCTGACGAAGTCGGCGCCGTAGTCGTCGTTGAGACTGCGGATCAGGCCGAGATAGAGCCGGCTCAGCAGCATGCGCTCCCGCGCCATCGCGATGCGGGCCGGCGGCTGGACGGTGTCGAGCAGGACGAACTCCTCGCCCGCGACCGACCACTTTTCGGCGGAACTGCTCTTGTCGGAATGGTCGTGGAAAAGGGCCATGGCCGTGATCCATCAAACGACACCCCGGACCAAGCTTATCGCCTTGGCGGCTCGCTCGGATAGGCAAATTTGCGTCAGGGAACCCGAACTTCGAGAGCGTGAACCCGGGCGGCTGGATGCTCTGGGACGCAGACCCCGATCAAACAATAGTCCCGAGAATCGTTCATTTTCGCGGCGGAACGAACGCTGCGCAGGCCCGATTTAAGCCTCATCCTCTCCGGATTTGCGGCTCATTGCCACCCAACTCTTTGACGAGAAGGAGGACAGTGACGCGTTGCGTAAGGCGTAGCCGGGAGACCAGGATGGGCAACCGAACCGCGAAATTCATATCTGCTCTGTTTGCGAGCGTACTCGCCGGCATACCTTTGAGTGCGGAATCGCAGAACGCGACGAGCGCCCCGGCCGCGGCAGACGCGCAGGATGCGTCGCAAAATTCTTCAAACGCCACCGACGATTGCCTTCGCGCCCCGAAGGGCTCAGCGCCCGAGGGGCAGCACTGGTACTATCGCGTCGAACGCGGCACCAAGCGGCAGTGCTGGTATCTGCGCGAGGAAGGCGCGAAAACGGCCCAGAGCGCGCAGGCGACGCAAAGCGCGCCGGCGACGCAGAGCGCGCCGGCCGCACCGGCGACCTCACCTGCGCAGAAGGCCGACAAACCCGCGCCGCGCTCGGTGCAGGACGCGCACGCCGAACTCACGGCACAGACCGCTGCTGCTGCAACACCCGACACGACCGCATCGATCCCGGCGCCGAGCGCACCCAGCACCCCGCCCACAACGCTTCAGCGTCCGGTCACGGTGGCCGATGCCGGTGCAGGCCAGCCGACCGTCGATGCGCGCTGGCCCGACCCGAGCGCGGCCCCCCCGCCTGCTCCGCAAGCCGCGCCCGCGCCGAAACTCGCCGATGCGCGGCCCGCGCCCAAACCGCAGGTTTCGCCTCCAGCCGGCACGATGACGCTCGCCTCGGCCGATGCCCCGGCCGAGAAGCCGACTGGTTCGCTCCAGACTCTGCTGCTCGTCATCGGCGGCGCGCTGGCGCTCGCCGGCATCACCGGCAGCGTCATCTATCGCTTCGCCGGCTCGCGCAGGCGCGTCCAGCCTGAAGGCGGACGCCGCCGTGTCAACTGGGAGCCCGCGCACGACGACAGGAGCCGCGCGCCGTGGATCGATGCGACCGCAACTGCCGCCCCACGCGTGCAGCGGCCGCGCCCTGTAGATTTCGGCGCCGCGCTGGCCACGGCGGCCAACGCCAATGGCAAGACCGCCAATGGCAAGACCTACGGCGCGTCCACACCGCACGTGGAGCAACCTCTCGAGGATGCAACGACCGAGTTCGAAGAGCTGGTCCCTGAGGACCTGGACCGCAAGGACCTGCACATCGCACCGGCGGCGGAAACCGCCGAGCCGCATGTCCCAGCCGTCGATGCAGATGCGGATGACAGCGACAACAGCGATGCCGACGCGGTCGATATCGATGCGATCACCGCGATCCTGGAACGTTTGGCGAAGGAAGGTCCGCGGCTGGCGCCGTCTAGCCCTGAAGCTGACCTTGCAGACCTCGTACAAAGCCAACGACGCCAATCCGCCGCTCGCGCTTGAGGCGCTCGGCCTTCAGGATCGACTGCACCTCGGAGAAGGCCTCATCGACGTCGTGGTTGATGACGATGTAATCGTACTCGGCCCAGTGGCTCATCTCGTGGCTGGCGCGGCTCATCCGCTTGCGGATCACCTCGTCGGAATCCTGCGCGCGCGAGCGCAGGCGCTTCTCCAGATCGGCGGCCGACGGCGGCAGGATGAAGACGCTGACGACGTCGGCGCGCGCCTTCTCACGTAATTGCTGCGTGCCCTGCCAGTCGATGTCGAACAGCACGTCCTGCCCCGCCGACAGCGCCGCCTCGACCGGTGCGCGCGGCGTGCCGTAGCGGTTGTCGAACACGGTTGCCCATTCCAAGAGCTCGTCGCCCTTCACCATCGCCTCGAAGCTCGGCTTGTCGACGAACAGGTAGTCACGGCCATCGACCTCGCCGGGCCGCTTCGCGCGCGTGGTCGCGGAGACTGACATCTTCAGTCCAGGCATCCGCTCGATCAACAGGCGCGACAGCGTCGTCTTGCCCGCGCCGGAGGGTGAGGACAACACGAACATCAGTCCGCGCCGCTCGACACCATCAGTTCCGTGACCGCCCGTCGTCATCGATCACTCCAGATTCTGGACCTGCTCGCGGAACTGTTCGACCACATTCTTCAAGGCGAGCCCCGTGTTGGTCAGCTCGATGTCGTTCGACTTCGAGCAGCAGGTATTGACCTCGCGGTGAAACTCCTGCGCCAGGAAATCCAGCTTGCGCCCGATCGGGCCGCCCTTGCCGATCAACTCGCGCGCCTGTGCGATGTGGGAGGCGATGCGGTCGAGCTCCTCGCGGATGTCGGCCTTGGTTGCGATCAGGATCGCTTCCTGCATCAAACGATCGGAATCGAAGCGATCGGAGGTGTCGAGCAGCGTCGCGATCTGCTCGGCGAGTTTTGCCTTGATCGCCTCCGGCTTGCGGCCGGGCGCGGCTTCCGCCTTCTTCGCGAGCGCTTCGATCTCGTCCACGCGCTGTGTCAGGATCTGGCCAAGCGAGGTGCCCTCGCGCTTGCGCATGTCGACGAGCTCGGCGAGCGCCTTGTCGAAGGCTTCGGCCGCGGCGGTGCGCGCCGCCTTGTCCTCTTCCTCGTTGCCTTCTGGCTCGGCGACCTCGATGACGCCCTTGATGGCCAAAAGGCCGTCGATGCTCGGCGCCACCGCGTCGACCTTGCCGGCGATCTGCGAGGCCGCCTTCAGCACGGCCGAGAGCACGTCCTCATTGATCCGCACGGTCGCCACGGCGTTCGCGCGCTTGACGTTGAGATTGGCGTAGACCGTGCCGCGCGACAAAACCTCCCCGGCGCGTTTCTTGGCGTGGGCCTCGAGCTCGTCAAAGCCCTGCGGCAGCCGCACGCGCAGGTCAAAGCCCTTGGCATTGACCGACTTCAATTCCCATTCGAACGTATACGGCCCGCTTGCACCGTGGCTTCGGGCAAAGCCGGTCATGGACGACAGCGCCATCGAGTGAACTTCTCCGCACAGATGAGATTCGCAAAGGCCATCAAGGCACGCGAATCTTAAGACCATTTTGCCGCAAAGTGGAATCCGTAACCACCGCAGGTCGGGGTTGCGGCCTAAAGCGTGATGAGATCAGGATGAATCGTCATCGCGCCTTAGGTTGTTGTTTGAGCATGATCTTTTCGGAAAACCGTTCCACACTTTGCGCTAACGCGGCCCTTCGGGTCCGGATCATGCTCTAGCGCTGGATAACCTGCGGCGAGGGTTGCACCGCCCCCTGGCGGGCCGGCGCAGGATTGGCCGGGCGCGGCGCCGGCGGCTTCTTCTGCTGGGCCGGCTTGGGCGGCGTGGTTGCGGTCGGCGCCGTGTCGACGCCGGCAGGCGCGGCGGCAGCCGGTGCCTGGGCATCGTCGGCAGGCTCGACGGTGTCGTTCTGGATCTGCTTCTCCATCGCCCGGAGCTTGGCGACGTTCTTCTGGTGCGCGTCGTAGGTTTCGGTGAAGGCGTGGCCGCCGGTGCCATCGGCGACAAAATAGAGGTCGCGGGTGCGGGCGGGATTGGCGGCAGCCTCCAGCGAGGCGCGGCCGGGGTTGGAGATCGGCCCCGGCGGCAGCCCGTCGATGACATAGGTGTTATAGGGCGAGGGCTGGGTGATCTCGCTGCGCTTGATCGGGCGGCCCAGCGTGCCCTTGCCGCCGACGAGACCGTAGATGATGGTCGGATCGGACTGCAGCTTGATCTTCTGCTTCAAACGATTGACGAACACGGCCGCGACTCGGCTGCGCTCGTCGGGCTTGCCGGTCTCCTTCTCGACGATCGAGGCGAGCGTCACCAGTTGCTCGGGCGTCTTGATCGGAATGTCCTGGCTGCGGCGCTCCCAGATCTCGGCGAGCACGCGCTTGTGCGCCTGTTGCATGCGCTGGACCACCTGCTCGCGCGTGGTGCCGCGCGGGAATTTATAGGTCTCCGGCAGCAGCGTGCCCTCACGCGGCAATTCGCGCACGCTGCCGGTGAAGATGTCGTTGTCCGACAGCCGCGCCACGATCTGCTCGGAGGTCAGGCCTTCGGGAATCGTCACCGCATGCTGCACCACCTTGCCTTCGACGATGGTGGCGATGACGTCGCGCAACGAAGCGTTCTTCTGGAAAGAATATTCGCCGGGCTTCAGGTCCGAGCTCGCCTTCAGCGCAAAGACGCTGGCGATGAAGACCCAGGGATTGACGTCGGTGACGCCTTCCCTGTTCAGGACGTCGGCAATATCGCGCTTGCCCGCGCGCGAGGGGATATTGACGATCTTGTCTTCCTGGAGCGGCCCGGCCGCCTCAAGAACCTGCCGGCCGTAATAGTAGACCGCGCCTGCCCCGAGCATCGCGATCAGGAGGATGGTGATGATGGCGTTGCCGACCACCACGAAGGGATTGCGCGCGCGGTCCGACCGCTTCGGCGGCGGCGGCACCTGTTCAGGCTCCAGCGCAGCGCGCGGGCTTCGGGGCGAAATGGGCGGCCTTTCACTCATCGAAAACCTGAATCCTGCCGGTTCAATCGCAGCCTGACGATCGTCTGCCCGGCTAATAGCACACGCCCGCAACTATGACTTATCGCCGAATACGGCAAAACGGTGAATTCGTCTGAAACCCAAGCTAATCGGCCAGCCGCCTGACGATCACCGATGCGTTGGTACCGCCAAAACCGAAAGAATTCGACAACGCCACGTTGATCTCGCGCTTCTTCGCCGCCTGAGGCACGAGATCGATCGCGGTCTCGACCGACGGGTGCTCGAGGTTGATGGTGGGCGGCGCGATGTTATCGCGAATCGCGAGCATGGCGAAAATCGCCTCGATCGCACCCGCCGCACCGAGGAGATGCCCGGTCGAGGATTTGGTCGAGGACATCGCGACCTTGGACGCCGCGTTGCCGAGCAGCCGCTCCACCGCGCCGAGCTCGATCTCGTCGCCGAGCGGCGTCGAGGTGCCATGCGCGTTGATGTAGTCGAGATCGGCCGGCGTCAGCCCGGCGCGCTTCAACGCGGCCGACATGCTGCGGAAGCCGCCGTCTCCGTCCGGAGATGGGGAGGTGATGTGATAGGCATCGCCGGACAGGCCGTAGCCGATCACCTCGGCGTAGATCTTCGCGCCGCGGCCCCTCGCATGCTCGAGCTCTTCGAGGATCACGACGCCAGCGCCTTCGCCCATCACGAAGCCATCGCGATCCTTGTCATAGGGGCGCGAGGCCTTCTCGGGTGTCTCGTTGAATCCGGTGGACAACGCACGCGCCGCGTTGAAGCCGGCGATGCCGATGCGGCTGATCGGCGATTCCGCGCCGCCGGCGACCATCACGTCGGCATCGCCCAGTGCGATCAGACGGGCGGCATCACCGATCGCATGCGCGCCGGTCGAACAGGCCGTGACCACGGAATGGTTCGGCCCTTTCAGCCCATGCTCGATCGAGACATAGCCGGAGGTGAGATTGATCAGCCGGCCTGGAATGAAGAACGGCGAGACCCGGCGCGGCCCGCGCTCCTTCAGCAGGATTGCAGTCTCCGCGATGCCGTTGAGGCCGCCGATGCCGGAGCCGATCAGGGTGCCGGTCGCGCACTTGTCCTCTTCGCTCTCAGGATGCCAGTTGGCATCATTGAGAGCCTGCGTCGCCGCCGACACGGCAAAGATGATGAAATCGTCGACCTTGCGCTGGTCCTTCGGCTCCATCCACTGGTCGGCATTGAAAGTGCCGTTCGAACCGTCGCCGCGCGGCACGACGCAGGCGATCTTGGTCTGCAGATCGGAGACGTCGAACGTCTCGATCTTGCGCGCCCCGCTCTCGCCGTTAAGGATACGCTGCCAGGTCGGCTCGACACCGCAGCCGAGTGGCGACACCATGCCGAGGCCCGTGACGACAACTCGTCTCATATCCCAAAACTCCGGTTCTCAAGGAATCGCGGCCGATAACAAGAAACCGGTGGACCGCTGGCACGATCCGTCCGGTTTCGTCGTTCGACCGCGGATTTTGGAGCCTTAGCTCTTCGCGTTCTTCTCGAGAAACTTGGTCGCGTCGCCGACGGTGAGAATCGTTTCCGCGGCGTCGTCCGGAATCTCGCAACCGAACTCTTCCTCGAACGCCATCACCAGCTCGACGGTGTCCAGACTGTCGGCGCCGAGGTCATCAATGAAGCTCGCGCTGTCGATAACCTTCTCGGGCTCAACACCAAGGTGTTCGACCACGATCTTCTTAACCCGTTCGCCAATGTCACTCATTGCTTAACCTCGTGTTGTTCCCTGTAGACCCGACCCCCCGGGACGATACGAGCCGTCGTGGTCGTTTTACTGCCTTTGCGTACGAACTTGATTTGGCCCCATCCTAGCCGATGCAGGGCCCGGCGAACGACGGCCAAGGCTCCGCATCGCCAATATACAGGGTTTCAAAAACCTGCAATGGCGTTCTTTGCCCATCCGTTGAAGGTCCGGTTATCATACTCCAATTGCCTTGACTACAAGCCTCAATTCGCTTCGGAAACGGCCGTTTGCCGCATCCGGTCCGCCCGGCCTTCCGCCGGCCGGATTACGTTCAGATCATGGCCATGCCACCGTTGACGTGGATGGTCTGGCCGGTGACGTAGCCTGCTTCGTTGGAGCTCAGATAGACCGCAGCTGCAGCAATATCCTCCGGCGTTCCCAGCCGGGCGGCCGGAACCTTGGTCAGAATCGTCTCGCGCTGCTTGTCGTTGAGCGCATCGGTCATCGGCGTCTTGATGAAGCCCGGCGCGATGCAATTCGCGGTCACCCCGCGCTTGGCGTATTCGGCGCCGAGCGTCTTGATCATGCCGATCAGGCCCGCCTTCGACGCGGTGTAATTGCCCTGGCCGGGATTGCCGGTGACGCCGACCACCGAGGTGATCGCGATGATGCGGCCGAACCGCTTGCGCATCATCAGCTTGGTCGCGGCGCGCGCGAGGCGGAAGGTCGCGGTGAGGTTGACGTTGATGACCTCCTCCCAGTCCTCGTCGCGAAGCTGCACGAAAAGATTGTCGCGCGTGATACCGGCATTGGCGACGAGGATGTCGACCTGGCCCATCGCAGCTTCCGCGGCGGGCACCAGCGCCTCGACCTCGTCAGCCTTGGAGAGATTGCACGGCAGCACGTGCACGCGCTCGCCGAGCTTGCCGGCGAGCTCGTCCAGCACCTCTTTCCGCGTCCCCGAAATCGCAACCGTGGCGCCCTGCGCATGCAGCGCCAGCGCGATCGCGCCGCCGATGCCCCCGGTCGCGCCGGTGACGAGCGCCTTCCTGCCAGTCAGATCGAACATCGATAGCTCCTCACCCCTGCTTCGCGGCAGCCAAGGCGTCTTTGGCCGCGGCAATATCGTTCGGCCCGCCGACGGCCAAACCGACGGCCCCGTCGGCGATGCGCTTGACGAGACCCGTCAGCACCTTGCCTGCGCCGATCTCGAAGAAACGCGTCACGCCCTGACCAGCCATATAGGAAACCGACTCACGCCAGCGCACCGTGCCGGTGACCTGCTCGACCAGACGGCGGCGGATCTCGTCGGGATCGGTGATGGCGCTCGCCAGCACGTTGGAGACCAGGGGCGCTGCGGGCGCCTTGATCGTGACCTTGGACAGCGCTTCGGCCATGGCATCGGCGGCCGGCTGCATCAGCTTGCAATGGAACGGCGCGGATACCGGCAGCAGCATCGCGCGCTTGGCGCCCTTGCCCTTGGCGATCTCGACGGCGCGATCGACCGCCGCCTTGTCGCCGGAGACCACCACCTGACCGCCGCCATTGTCATTGGCAGCCTGACAGACCTGCCCCTGCGCCGCCTCTTGGGCGACCTCCATGGCCGCCTCGTAGTCGAGGCCGAGCAGCGCGGCCATCGCGCCAGCGCCGACCGGGACGGCCTTTTGCATTGCCAAACCGCGGGTGCGCAGCAGCCGCGCGGTATCGGAAATCGTCAGGCTTCCGGCCGCAGCCAGCGCCGAATATTCGCCGAGCGAGTGCCCGGCGACGAACGCCGCATCCCGCCCCACGGAAAATCCGGCCTCGGCCTCCAGCACACGCAAGGTGGCGAGCGAGACCGCCATCAAGGCAGGCTGGGCGTTTTCGGTGAGTTGGAGGGTCTCCGCCGGGCCATCCCAGATGGTCGCAGTGAGCTTTTCCCCAAGCGCGGCGTCGACCTCGTCGAACACGGCGCGGGCCGCAGGAAAGGCTTCCGCCAGGGCCTTGCCCATACCGACCGCCTGGGACCCCTGCCCCGGAAATGTGAATGCTGCCGTCATCGGCGCTCCCTGGCTTGCTGAGCCTCGTCAGGATCGGGCGGCCATTCTACGCCGGGGCGTGGGCCGTTGTTCCCGATCATGCTCCAAAGGGGGCCGTAGACACTGACCGGGGCCGAAATGTCAAGCCGCGACGACGTCCTGGATGGGGATCGCTGACAGATTACGCCCACCGGCCGGGTCAAGTCCCTCCCGGCCCGCCACGCGGTCGTGGGCTGCCCATGCAGGCAAAACGTTTACGCTGTCGGGAACTCGACGGTGCATTTTAAGTCCCTTTAAATACCCACTGCCGAAATTGCGGCCATGGCATCCGTCGCTACACTGATATCGACAGCTTCCTCCGCTGCCGCACGAGTTCGGCTGTGGTGGCACAGCTGCGTCGACTGGTTGCTCAGCGGCCCGACCTCTCAGTTCGACGACATCCGGAACGAGTTTCTTCAGCAGAGGACGAAAAAGACCAAGACGCTCCTGGTGGCGGTCCTGGCGTCCCTGCTGGTCGCATCGCTCGCCGCGGCTCTGACCGGCGCTGCATGGGCTTATGCCTGGGTACTGGCGGAAATCGTCCTGGGCTGCACCCGAATCTGCCTGATGACGAAGGCCTCCGCGCGGGCAAAAGCCAACGGGCCAGGCGCCGCGAGCGGCACTCCGGTCTGGGTCGGCCTGCTATCGGTGATCGCAATTTCCGCGGGCTGCTATCAATGCGTCGCATCGGGACAGCTGCCGCTGGTCCTGACTGCGGGCGTCGGCCTCGCCAACCTGACCGGTGGAATTGCCTCGGGCAACGCCGGGACGCCGCGTTATGGAATCCTCATGATCTGCATCCTGACGCTGCCCTTTGCGGTGGCCACGATGCTGTCGCCGATCCCCTTCCTGTTCATCGTCGGCCTGCAAACGCCGGTCTATACTGCGGGGATGATTTTCCTGCTGCTTGAAAATCACAAGATCCTGCTCAACCTGCATCGCTCCGAGCGCAACAATCGTCAGATGGCGCACCACGACCTGCTCACCGGTCTTCCCAATCGCGCCCTGAACCGGAAGCTGTTTTCGAAACTGCTTGACGGCCCATGGCCGGAGGTCGCGTCACGATCAGCCGCGAAGCTCACCGTGTTTTGCGTCGATCTCGACAACTTCAAGGGCGTCAATGACCGGCTCGGACATGCGGCCGGCGACGCCGTCCTCGTCGCCGTCGCAGATCGCCTGCGCGCCAGCGTGCGTGAGGCCGATGTCGTGTGCCGCGTTGGTGGCGACGAATTCGTGATCCTGCTGCCCGACATCACGGACACCGAGGCCGCCGACATTGCCCGGCGGATCATCGCGCGGGTCTCGGAGCCGTTCGAGTTTGCGCCCACTGCGCGTGTCGGAGCCAGCATCGGCCTGGCATCCGCGCCGCGCGACGGCGTGACCGCGGACGAATTGCTGAGCGCGGCCGACCGCGCGATGTACGAGGCCAAGCGTCGCGGCAAGGGCGATTTCGTGATCCACGCCTCCGGCGTCGAAGAAATCACCGAAGAGGTGCCGCTTGTCCCCGCGGTGCAAAGCGTCGCGCTGGCCGACTAGAACCCGCCGGCCTTCTGATCCGCGCCGACTTCGGCACCCGCCCGTGCGCGGCGAACGCTGCTGACCAATTGCCCGGGACGATCATCGCGGTTTGGCTTGGCGGTGGCCAATCGCAACACGGCGAGATAGTTCGGCTGCACCTCCATGCGGTCAGCATGCCGGCTCTCGCTCAGCAGGCGATGCACCTTGGGCAAATTGTAGCAGGGCACGTAGAACAAGAGGTGATGCTCGAGATGATAGTTCACGTAATAGGGCGCGATGAACAGGCGCTCGAGAAAATTGGCATGCGTGGTGCGCGTGTTGCGCAAGGGATCGTGGCTGTCGGGAACGACCGCATGCTCGGCGATGTTACGGATGCGGGTGATGACCATCTGCCAGGTCAAAAGCGGCACCAGCCATAGCAGCGGATAGGCCCACCACACGCCGGCGGCCGCGAGCACTGCAAACAGAAGCGCATTCGTGACGCATTGCGGCCCGAGCTTCTCCGAGAAATGCGCCGCGCGCTGCGACCACGGCCAATCCTTCGAACCGAGCGCATTGAGCAGTTGTGCCTTACGCTGCTGGTAGCCGGTCTGTCCGGTGAGATCACGGATGAACTTGCGGCGGTAACTCAGCCTGGTGATCGGGAACGGCGCCGACAGCACGAGATCGGGATCATCCTCTTGTTGCGTGCGCGCATGGTGCTGCAAATGATAGCGCCGATAGCTGCGCGTCTCGGCGAAGACCGGATAGGCGCAGAACCACTGGCTCAGCGCCAGATTGGTCTTTTCATCCGGCGACAGGCAGCCATGCGCGCCGTCATGCATGAGGATCGCGAGGCCCAGCTGACGCGAGCCGATGATGCCGACCGCGAGAACATAGGTCAGCGGATTCGGCCACCACGCCACCAGTGCGATCGCACCCGCGATCAGCGCCCAGGCGTGCGCGATCAGTGCCACGCCCTTCCAGGTGACGCGCTCGCGCACGTTGACGAGCTGGTCCTCGGTCAGGAAATCGCGGGCACGCATGCGAAGCGCGGTCATGGCCTAACCCTCCCCGTCCGATGGTGTTGATGCGCCGCGATCCCCGACGAGCCGCAGGCGCGCCGCATCGCCTGCCGATTTCGCCTGCTCGCCCAGCACGCGCAGCATCTCTGCGCACAGCTCATCAGGCGAGCGGCCCATCGCGTAGCCTTCCACGATGACGCCAATCGCCACCGCCCAGAACCTGCGCGAGCTCTCGTCGGGCGCGCGCAACGTCCGCCAGCCATGGCGCGCGACCTGGGCGCCATAGGCGCGCGCGCCCTCGGTGTGCAGGCGTTCGATGGTGCGCTCGACCAGCGGCGCGAGATCCTGTCGCCGCCGTGTCAACGTCAGCGCTTCGGCGAAGAAGGCCACCGAATCGGTCGCCGTGACCGTCTGCGCGAGCGCACGCGTGTAGGCCTCTGGCGTGTGCGCCTTCAGTGCCGCCTGCTCGGTGGCGCGCGCCAGATATAGGAGATCGCGGCAGGCGCATTCGACGAACAGCGCCTCCTTGGTGCGGAAGTAATAGGTGATCTGGCTCGGAAACGCGTTCGCGGCCGTCGCGATGTCGGAAATCGATGTCCCGGAAAGCCCCTGCTCCCTAAACAACGGACTGGCCGCATCGAGGAGCAGCGAGCGCATCTTGCGCCCCGCAGAACGGGTGGCCCGGACAGCATGCTTTGGGTCGCCCCGAGGCGCTTCCACCGGACCTTTGACGGATTTGGCCATCGGCTCCTCTCGCCATTTATTTGTATGCTATACAAACAAATAAATCAAGCCAGAGGAAGGTGCAGCTTTGGAATGCCCTGGAATCGAAAGGGGCCGCTCCTGAGCGGCCCCTTGCCGGTAAAAATGGTTTCGAGATGAAATTCAGCCCCGGCAATTAGAAGCCTACAACTTTCCATAAAATCTGTGGATTCCGTACAAGCGCGGTGTTCCCGCCCCGGAACCGCTACAATCGTGTTGGCTACGCGCGTCTCCAAAACCTGCGTGCCAAACCTTGCCAAGCCGGCCAAAATCCGTATAAAGCGCGCCATCCGCAGACCCCGGCCGGGAGCTGAACGGACGGTCTCAGCAAATTCACTTGTTGATTTTGATGTGGCAGGGCCAGTCGGCCCGTCGTCCCGTGTTTCCGCCTTCTGAGCTTAATCCCAGAGTCCTTTCCGAAGGCCTCTTAAGGGCTTGACGCCGGGTGAAGCGCCAACATGAGGAAAGGACTTCCATGCCTCTTTACGAGCATGTTTTTCTCGCGCGTCAGGACGCGAGCCCGCAGCAGGTTGAAGAGTTGACGACCCAGATGACCGGGATCGTCGAGGGTCTCGGCGGCAAGGTCACCAAGACCGAGAACTGGGGCGTGCGCTCCCTCACCTACCGCATGAACAAGAATCGCAAGGCGCACTTCGTGCTGCTCAACATCGACGCGCCGTCCGCGGCGATCGCCGAGATCGAGCGCCAGGAGCGCATCAGCGAAGACGTGATCCGCTATCTCAGCGTCCGCGTCGAGGAGCTGGAGGAAGGTCCCTCCGCGATGATGCGCAAGGCTGACCGTGATCGCGAGCGCGATGACCGCGGTGGTGGATTCCGCGGCGAGCGTGAAGGCGGCTTCCGCGGCGACCGCGAAGGCGGCTTCCGTGGTGACCGCGGCCCGCGCCGTCCGCGCGACGAAGCTGAAACGACGGATGGGGAGTAAGAACAATGGCTGAAGCTGGTGCACGCCGTCCGTTTTTCCGTCGCCGCAAGAGCTGCCCGTTCACGGGGGCCAACGCGCCGAAGATCGACTACAAGGATTCCAAGCTGCTGATGCGTTACGTCTCCGAGCGCGGCAAGATCGTGCCGAGCCGCATCACGGCCGTGTCCGCCAAGAAGCAGCGTGAGCTCGCCCGCGCCATCAAGCGCGCGCGGTTCCTCGGCCTCTTGCCCTACGTGATCCGCTAAACGACGTTTCGACCGGCGGCCCTAAGGCCGCCGGTCGTATCATTCAAACTCATAAGGCTTCCGGGTCGTCCGGTCGCCGATGGTTGGGGCGAAATGCCTCTAACCGCTCGAAGGGAGCGGGACAGCTGATGATGGCACTCGTACTCATTGCCCTGATCGCCGGCGCTGCGTCGGCCCTGATGTTCGCCTCGATCGTCTCGGGCGCGCTGATCTCGCTCGTCCTGTTCTACCTCTCGCCTTTGCCGCTGATGGTTGCCGCGATCGGCTGGGGACCGCTTTGTGCGAGCCTTGGCGGCATCGCCGCCGCGACCGGCCTCGGCGCGATTTTCGGCCTGCCGTACTGCCTCGCCTTCGTCGTCACGGTCGCGCTGCCGGCCTGGTGGCTCGGCCATCTCGTGCTGCTCGGCCGTCATACTACGCCTGCCGTGATCACCGCGGGCGCAGAGCCGCCGGCCGAACCTGAGATCGAATGGTACCCGGTCGGGCGCATCCTGCTCTGGATTGCGGGCTTTGCCGCGCTGATCACGATCGCGGCGCTGCTCACGCTCGGCAGCGATGCCGAGGGCATCGCGACCTCGCTGCGCCGCGGCTTGATGCGCATCCTCCGCTCGGCCGATCCGCAAGTCTCCGGCGATACCGACCAGTTCATCGATGCGCTGGCGACCGTCGCACCGGCCGTTGCCACCATCGTGTCGATGATGACGCTCACCCTCAACCTCTGGCTCTCGGCCAAGGTGACCGCGACGTCGGGACGGCTGCGCCGTCCCTGGCCCGCGCTGATGACCGCCGAGCTGCCGTCGATGACGCTCGCCGTACTGTGCATCGCCATCGCCTTCTGCTTCGCCGGCGGGCTGATCGCACTCGCCGCGCAGATCATCACGGCGGCCCTGATGATGGCCTACGCGCTGACCGGGTTCGCCGTGCTGCACACGCTGACGCTTGCGCTGAAGAGCCGCGCCTTCTGGCTCGGCTCGACTTACGCCGTCGTCGTTGTGCTCGGATGGCCCGTGATCGCGATGATCGTACTCGGGCTTGCCGATGCCGTCTTCGGTTTCCGCGAGCGCTTCCTGCGCAACCGGCCACCGCCACTGCCGACCCCTTAAGTTCAACCCGAAGATCCAACTCACATCACTTCAAAAGGAGAACGATTATGGAAGTCATTTTGCTGGAACGCGTGGCCAAGCTCGGCCAGATGGGCGAAGTCGTGAAGGTTCGCGACGGCTATGCCCGCAATTTCCTGCTCAAGCGCGGCAAGGCGCTGCGCGCCACCAACGACAACCGCGCCAAGTATGACGGCATGAAAGCCGAGCTCGAGGCGCGCAATCTCAAGGCCAAGGGCGAGGCGTCCAAGGTCGCCGAGAAGATCGAAGGCAAGAACATCACCGTGATCCGTCAGGCCTCCGAAGCCGGCCAGCTGTTCGGCTCGGTCACCGTGCGCGACATCGTGCTGGCGTTCGAAGCGGACGGCATCTCGCTCGCCCGCCCGCAGGTTCAGCTCGACGCGCCGATCAAGACCATCGGCAAGCACACCATCACCATCGCCGTCCACCCGGAGGTCGAGATCGAGGTCACCGTGACGGTTGCGCGCAGCCAGGAAGAAGCCGAGCGCATCAACCGCGGCGAGGACATCTCGACCCGCAACGAGGATCGCGACGCGGCCGCCGAGGCGATCGCCGCCGCCGGCGAGTTCTTCGATCCGGAAGCCCAGCACGACGATGTCGCGCCGGCACCGGCCGCGGAAGCGACCGAGCAGTAAGCCTCGCGCTCACACGACAGACGGAAGCCCGGCTGCCTATGCGGCCGGGCTTTTCGTTTCGGCGGCAACGTCCGCGCTCAGCTTCGCGATCGAGGCCAGCGCGGTCGCGGTATGCGCTTCTCAGTCAGGACGACGCGGAGGCCGCAATGAGCAGCCTCCGATGCGATGACGAGATGAAAGTCTCTTTAGCGGGAGATCGGCGGGACCGGCGAGCCGGAGGGCTCGGCCGCAGCCGGCGCATCCTGCGGCTTGGCCGCCGCCGGCGCAGAGGCGCCGTTGCCGTTTGAAGAGGCATCGGCGGGCTTCGCCGCGGTGTCCGCCGGCTTCTGCTCAGGCGCAGCCTCGGCCGGTTTTGCAGCGGAGAGCGGAGCCGGCGTCACCTCCGGCACGGGATCGGGCCGCAGCGCGGGAGTCTGGCTGGTCGAAGGTTCGACCTTGGCGCTCTCAGGCTTATCGGCCGGCTTCTCCGCCGGTTTGTCCTTGGCGCTGTCGGGCTTGGCTTCGGTATCGACCTTGGCGCTGTCGTTCTTGGTATCGTTCTTGGAATCGTTCTTGGGTTCGCTCTTCTTGTCCGTGGTCGGCGATTCGGCGGCGGCAGGCATTTCCTTGGGCGTTTCGCCCTTGGGCGTCTCGGCCTTCGGGGCTTCCTCGGGCTCGGGCTTGCCGCGCTTGCTCATGCGCTGCTTGGACTTGCGCCCCTCGGGACCGCGCTCATTGGTCGCCTGGCCATCGGGCCTGGCACCATCCTTCGTACCATCCTTGGCCCCCTCTTCGCTCGGCCGCGCCATCCGCCTCGAACCGGCACGTCCGGTCTCGGACACGGGAGCGCCCTCGCCCTCCGGTTTCGCCGCGTCCTGATGCTGACGCCGGCTGGGATGCTCGGGCTGTTGCGTGGCGCTGGAATTGGCTTCTTTCTCCTTGCCGCCGTCCTTCTTGTCCTTGCCGTCCTTGGACTGGTAGCGCGTGTCGGTCGCACCGTTGGAGACGAGGTAGGAGGACAGGACGCCCGCCATGTCGGAACTCGTGGTGTAATGCTGGCGCAAGAAGCCCGGCAGCGAGCCCGCCGGCACCGACTTGAGCAGTCCCCGCGGCGACTTATGACAGGCGTTACAGGTCTGGGCGAAGATCTGGGACGGACTCTTACCGGCCTCGAGATTCGTCGCCTGCGCAAACGCAGCCTCTGGAGCGCCAAGGCCAATCAGAAGCAACACCGTCGCGAGGTTGAGCGCTCGGCTCGACATCCCGTCATCTCCATTGAAAATACGCAAGAAGGCCAGCCGGCGCCGGCGGCGGGTCACCTTTTAGCCGATTGCGCTGCAATTGGAAGCACGCTCGTGACGCAAGGATGTGATCGCGCGTTTTGCGAATATCGGCTTTGAACACAACGCAATAGCAGGTCGGGAACGTGCTGATTACGTTCCCATGCAAATGCATAGGAACCAATGCAGTTCCGATGCGTCGGTGTGACGACGGGGGTTAGTCGCATCTTTTCGGGTTCGCTCGACAGGGTGGTTCTATGGACCGTTTGTTGCGCAGCTTCCTGACGAAGTTCATCCGCCACGGATCGATGACGGTGACGACCGCAAGTGGCGCAAAATTCACATGCGGCGACGGCTCCGGCCAACATGTGGCAGTCCGCTTCGCGACGACGGAGGCGCAGCGCAAGATCCTGCTCAATCCCGAGCTCGGGCTCGGCGAGGCTTATATGGACGGCGAGTTCGTCGTCGAGCAAGGCACGATTGCTGATGCCCTGGCGATCCTCCTGGATCAACCCGAAATATTGCCGCAGTGGGCCAAACCCCAGTGGCACCTGCGCTACCTGACGCGGCATTTGAAGCAGTTCAACCTGCGCACCCGTGCCAGGACCAATGTCGCCCATCACTACGATCTGGACGGCCGGCTCTATTCGCTCTTCCTCGACGCCGACAAGCAATATAGCTGCGCCTATTTCGAGACGCCGGACACCTCGCTCGACGACGCCCAGCTCGCCAAGAAGCGGCATCTCGCGGCAAAGCTCGTCATCAAACGCGGTCAGCGCGTGCTCGATATTGGCTCTGGCTGGGGCGGGCTCGGCCTCTACCTCGCCGAGATCGCAGGCGCCGACGTCACCGGCATCACGCTCTCGACCGAGCAGTTGCAGGTTGCGAATGCCCGCGCTGCCGAGAAGAGCCTGACCCGGTCGGCCCGGTTCCTGCTCCAGGACTATCGCGACATCGACGGTCCGTTCGACCGCATCGTTTCGGTCGGCATGTTCGAGCATGTCGGCGTCAAGTTCTACGATACCTATTTCGAGCGCTGCGCCGAGCTCCTCGCCGAGGAAGGCGTCATGCTGCTGCATTCGATCGGCCGTTCGCAGGGGCCGGACTCCACCAATCCCTGGATCGCCAAATACATCTTCCCCGGTGGCTATATCCCGGCGCTGTCCGAGGTGCTGCCCGCAATCGAGCGCGCAGGGCTCCTCGTCTGCGACATCGAGATCCTCCGCCTCCACTATGCGGAGACGCTGAGGGCCTGGCGCGAACGCTTCATGGCGCGGCGAGAGGAAGCGGTGCAGCTCTACGACGAGCGCTTTGCGCTGATGTGGGAATTTTATCTGGCCGCCTGCGAGATGACCTTCCGCAAGCAGGGCATGATGAACTTCCAGATCCAGCTCACCAGACGCCAGGGCGTGGTCCCGGTGACCCGCGACTATATCGGGCATGAAGAGGCCCGGCTACGCGGCGTTGAAGGCGCCAGCAAGCCGAGGCTGAAGCTGGCGGGCGAATAATGAACAATAAGGGCTAGTGGCGCAGCCGTGAGGCTGGACAAAGCGTAGCCGGGAGCGCGAGCTGCGCTCGGAACTGCGCCAACGTCTCGGCCGGCAGCTTGGACCTCTCGGATTCGGGGCGGGAGGCGTCCTCCATGGCAGCAATCAGCGCCGACAGCCAGATCCGACTGCCCGCCTCGCTCTGCCAAGTCTGCAGCTCCTGCCGCATTGTCGCCTCGTCTCCTGACGGTCGCGGACCGGACCAATTCCTTACCCGCCGACCGGTTCCGGCCCTTGCCCGAAAGAATCCGGGGGTCTGTGATCTGCTTCACAAAGTGGCGGTCGGAATTGTCCTAGACCGTCCCCCATGAGCAAGAAGATCCAAACCTCCTTCGACGTGCAGGACGATCTCCGCACCGACTATGCCTTGATCGCCACCGGCGTTGCCGCCGCTCTGGTTGCGCTGGTCTACCTCCTGATCGTCTGAACAGTCGGCCGGCCAACGCGCCGCACGATACGCGCCTGCAAAATAGGTCTGCGCGCCGCCGTATAAGGTTCACATTATCCGGATTTTTCCGCGGGCCGGCCTGAGCGAGATCAAGGTGCCGAGGCCAATTCCGCAAAACATCAGTCAAGCATCGCGCATGCTGCGGCTGCTAATCATCCACCATTTTAAAGACCGGTTGATAGCGACCAGCTTTCGCTTCCGCTTTGCGTGTTGTCGGCGCTTTATCGCCGCCCCGCATCTCGCCGGAAAAGTTGCTAAGCACCTCCAACCATGGCCCTGACTGATTCGACCGTCCTGAAACTCGCGCCCGAGGCCGGAACCCCAGCCTACCGGAGCGCGCCGCACAATATCGAGGCGGAACAGAGCCTTCTGGGCGCGATTCTGGTCAACAACGACGCCTTCTACCGCGTCTCCGACTTCCTCGAGCCAAAGCACTTTTTCGAACCCCTGCACCAGACCATCTTCGAGACCGCCGGCAGCCTGATCCGGATGGGCAAGATCGCGACCCCGGTGACGCTGAAGACATTCCTGCCCGCCGATACCGACGTCGGCGGCATGACCATCGGGCAATATCTGGCTCGCCTCGCTGCGGAAGCGACCACGATTATCAACGCCCAGGACTATGGCCGCACCGTCTACGATCTGTCGTTGCGGCGCGACCTGATCGGCATCGGCGAGGACATGGTCAATGTGGCCTATGACGCGCCGGTCGACTTCGCACCGCGGGCGCAGATCGAGGATGCCGAGCGGCGCCTCTACGAGCTCGCCGAATCCGGCCGCTATGATGGCGGCTTCCAGAAGTTCTCGCAGGCGTTGGCGGTCGCCGTCGATCTCGCGGCAAAGGCATTCCAGCGCGACGGAAAGCTGTCCGGCATTTCCACGGGCATGCGCGACCTCGACACCAAGATGGGCGGCCTCCAGCACTCCGACCTCATCATCGTGGCCGGACGCCCGGGCATGGGCAAGACGTCGCTTGCGACCAACATCGCCTACAATGTCGCACGAGCCTACGTTCCGGAACTCCAGGCCGACGGCACCATGAAGGCCGCCAATGGCGGCGTAATCGGCTTCTTCTCCTGCGAAATGTCGGCCGACCAGCTTGCCACGCGTATCGTGGCCGAGCGCACCGGCGTTCCCTCCTCCCACATCCGCCGCGGCGGCATCTCGGAAGCCGATTTCGACAAGATCCGGGAGGTCTCGATCGAGCTGCAGTCGTTGCCGTTCTATGTCGACGCAACCGGCGGCCTGTCGATCGCGCAGCTCATGGCGCGCGCGCGCCGGCTGAAGCGCCAGAAGGGCCTCGATCTCCTCGTGATCGACTACATCCAGCTCCTGTCGGGCTCGGGCAAGCGCGCCAGCGACAGCCGCGTGCAGGAAATCACGGAGATCACGACCAGCCTGAAGGCGCTCGCCAAGGAGCTCAACGTTCCCGTCATCGCGCTGTCCCAGCTCTCGCGCCAGGTCGAATCCCGCGACGACAAGCGGCCGCAGCTGTCCGACTTGCGTGAATCCGGATCAATCGAGCAGGACGCCGACGTCGTGCTGTTCGTGTATCGCGAGGAATATTACCTCGCGATGAAGGAGCCACGCCCGGGCACACCTGAACACGAGAAGTGGCAGCTTGACATGGGTCTTGCGCACGGAAAGGCCGAAGTCATCATCGGCAAGCAGCGCCACGGCCCGACAGGCACCGTCGATCTGGCGTTCGAGGCCTCGGTCACGCGGTTCGGCGACCTCGCCCCTGACAGTCAGCTGCCGGAGCGCAGCAACAACGACTACTGAGTTCCTTGAACCAAACCAGCCTCTTGCGTAAAACGGCGCCGTGACAATCGCGTCGGACCCGAACATGATTCCGCAAAACGGCTTTCTCTCAACGGAGGCCAACCAGGCCGCGGCGCTTGCCGCGTATGGCGGCGTGCTCACCGTCGATCTCGACGCGATCGTCGCCAACTGGCGCAAGCTCGAGAAGACCGCGGTGCCGGCCGAATGCGCCGCCGTGATCAAGGCCGACGCCTATGGCTGCGGCACGGAGCCGGTGGCGCGCGCGCTGCACGGAGCGGGTTGCAAGACCTTCTTCGTCGCAACGATCGAGGAAGCGCGCATCGCCCGCGCGGCGGTGCCGACCGCGACGATCTATGTGCTCGGCGGCTATTTCCAGAACACCGGCGAGCACTACGCCAAGATCGATTGCCGTCCCGTGATCGGCGATCTCAACGAGCTCGCCGAATGGGATGTGTTCTGCCGCCGCACGGGCTGGACCGGCGGCGCGGCCATCCACATCGACACCGGCATGAACCGGCTTGGGCTGACGCTCCAGGAGGCGCAGGCGATCATCCCGCGCATCAATGCCGGCGATCACGGCATCACGCTGGTGATGAGCCATCTGGTCTCCGCCGAGCAGCTCAACAGTTCGGCGAACGCCAAGCAACTCGCAGCCTTCCGCACCATCGCAAGCGAATTCGCGGGCGTGCCCGCGGCGCTCGCCAATTCCTCCGGCATCTTCCTGGGCGCCCCGTTCCAGTTCGACCTGGTGCGGCCGGGCGCGGCGCTCTACGGCGTCAACCCGACGCCGGAGGCCGACAATCCGATGCAGCCGGTGGTCGATCTCAAGGCCCGCATCGTGCAGATCCGCACCATCGAGCGCGGCGAGACGGTCGGCTATGGCGGCACCTGGAGCGCGCGACGCCCCACGAAGCTCGCGATCATCGCGGTTGGCTATGCCGACGGCTATTTCCGCGCCGCCAGCTCCAATGACGGCACCCGCGGCGCCGAGGTGATCGTCGCCGGCAAGCGCTGTCCGGTCGCGGGCCGCGTCTCCATGGATCTGATCGCGATCGACATCACCGATCTGCCACCGAATGCCGTGCGACGCGGCCACATGGTGACGCTGCTCGGCGAAGGCATCACCGTCGACGAGCTCGCGCATCATTTCGGCACCATCGGATATGAGGTGCTGACGAGCCTCGGCCACCGGTATGCCCGAGTCTACAAGGGCGGCAATGTGCACGCGCCGGTTGAACAGCCGGCTCTCGCCCCGCCCGCGGAGGCGTCCGTCGCCGCGCCGCCGCCACTCGTGGAGCAGCCGGCAAGCCCGCCGCCACTGCCGACCTAGCCAACGGTCTCGTGCCCCGGACGCAGCGCAATGCGCCGCTCTTCGCGGCTAGTGCGCCTGCAGAGCCGGGGTCAGCATTTGTGGTGAGATGGGCCCCCGCTCTGCGCACCGCACTGGACGATGCTCCGCATCGCCAGGCGCGCTGCGCCGCGTCTGGGACACGAGACTTTACTTCTTCCTGCTGTCCAGTGCCTTCTTGCAGGTATCGCTGAGCTGGTCACGCTTGCCATTGAGGCATGCGACGATGCGGCCGCCGCCAGGCGCAATGCCGGCGCAGAATTTGTCATAATCCGCCTTGCAGGCGCCGCGCGGATCGGACGATTGTGCCAGCGCGGACCCGGAGAGCGCGACGGCGAATGCGATAACGGCGAAGTTCAACTTGGACATTGTCTCTCCGGTATGGGGCGTGAGGAGCCATCAGCTCTACATGAAGATTGCGACATTCAACATCAACAACATCAACCGTCGCCTGCCCAACCTGCTGCGCTGGCTGCACGGGGCGAATCCTGACGTCGTCGCACTGCAAGAATTGAAGGCCACTGATGGCGAATTTCCGGCCGCTGCAATCGAGAAAGCCGGCTACGGCGCGGTCTGGCGCGGGCAAAAGACGTGGAATGGCGTCGCCATTCTCGCGCGCAACGCCGAGCCCGTGTTGACCCGCGACCGCTTGCCGGGCGACGCTGACGACCTCGAGGCGCGCTACATCGAGGCAGCCGTGCGCGGCATCATCGTCACCAGCATCTATTTGCCGAACGGCAACCCGCAGCCCGGACCGAAATTCGACCACAAGCTCGACTGGTTCGCGCGCCTGAAACGCCACGCAAAAAGTTTGCTCAAGCAGGATCTGCCGGTCGTGCTCGCCGGCGATTACAACGTCGCGCCGACCGAGCTCGACATCTATCCAACGAGATCTTGGGACAAGGACGCCCTGATCCAGCCCAGGAGCCGCGCCGCGTTCAAATCACTCGTTGCGCAAGGCTGGTGCGATGCGCTCCGCACGCTGCATCCGGACAAGCGGATCTACACGTTCTGGGACTACAAACGAAACCGCTGGCCACGCGACGCCGGCTTGCGTCTCGATCACCTCTTGCTCAGCCCTGCCCTGGCCCCGCGCCTGACCAAGGCCGGCGTCGACAAGCAGATCCGTGGCGAAGACGGCGCGAGCGACCACGCGCCGGCATGGGTCGCGCTACGTTAGGTGCGTGCTCGCAAATCCGCTGGGCCGTTACTCGGGCAGCCCTGCTATTCGCAGGCCATCCGTCAACCTGGCGAGATCCTCGGCGCGGCGAAACGGCATTTGCTCCCCAAGATTCGAAAGACGGAGCATCGGATCGAGCTGACGCAGCCGGGCTAACGACATCTCAGGGCTCTCTGGCCGACCGCCGAGCGCGGCGCTGGCGACAATCATCCTTGCGGCCGGAAGGTAGCTGGGATGTTCCCGCGACGTCCGCTCCGCCCATGAGAGTGCGTCGTCATTTCTGCCGCAGGCAAAATGCGCATAGGAACCGACGCACCACCATGCGAAGGAGAAAACGTCGGAAGGGCTCAACTGCAGGGCGCGTTCGACGTTGGCCAGCGCAAGTTCGGGCTCGCCGCGCCAGACGTGAATCCATCCATGCAGACCCAAAGCGGCGGGAGAGTTCGGGTTGAGCGCCCGCGCGCGCGCAACCGCATCCGTTGCAACGTCGAGATCACCTTGAAGATAGGCCAGACCAAAACCGGCCGCAGTCAGGAATAGCGGATCATCCCTCCCGAGGTCGAGCGCGCGTCGAGCAAGTCGCGCACCTTCAGCGGATTCGGCCGCGTGATCGCTGAACCAACCGAACGACTTCGCCCAAGTGTAGCACTGCGAGGCGAACGCATAGCCCGCCGCTGACTCCGGGTCGAGCTGTATTTCCCGCCGAAAGATTTGCAGCGCTTCCGCGTTGGCCTCCCTGGTCAATCGTCTTTGTACTGCAAATCCGTGCATCAACCGCTCCCACGCCGTTGCCGCAGGCTTGCGTGTCGCGCGCCGGGTCTCGACCCGCAGGACGGCGGGCTCTATCGCACCGACCACGCTGGCCGTCACCTGGTCCTGCAGATCGAAAGCATGTTCCAGACCGCCGTCGAAGTGATCGGCCCAGACGTGCGTGCCCGTCGCCGTGTCGATGAGCTGACCGGTTATGCGAATACGATCCCCCGTCTTGCGCACGCTACCTTCCAGGATAAAGCGGACGTCGAGTTCGCGACCGATCTGCCTCACGTCGATGGCACGCCCCCGGTACGCGAAGCTCGAATTGCGGGCGACTACCGACAGCCACTGGAAGCCGGCCAGCCCAGTGATGATCTCCTCGACGATTCCATCCGTGAAATGGTCCTGCTCAGTATCGCCGCTCATGTTCTCGAACGGCAAAACCGCGATCGAGGGCCTGTCGGGCGGAAGGACAGCCTCCGTCGATCCCATGGGACGGACTGAGATCCCTGCCGCGCCCGAAGGCTGGCTCTCTTCGCGAACCGTGCCGACGAAACGAAAGCCCTTTCGTGGCAACGTCTTGATCAGGCGCTGCTCCTCGCCGGTATCGCCGATCGCACTTCTCGCAGCGTTGAGGCGAGTCGTCAGCGCCGCCTCGGATACGATACGTCCCTTCCAGATGGCGTTGACAACGTCCTCCTTGCTGACCACGCGCTCCCTGTTGCAGATCAAGTAATCGAGCAGATCGAAAACTTGAGGCGCTGTCGGCACCACATCAGCTCCGCGACGGAGCTCGCGCCGGTCGGTGTCGAACGCGTAGTGCTCGAACAAATAGCGCAAGGGACATTCCCTCGGTTGCCCTTCGAGGTCGCCACGGCACGGTCTGACGCGAAAGAATAAGCCGCCGGTAAGGAAAATGTAAGCCGCCTGTCAAGCGTGCCCCGCCATGTCCGGACATCCTAGACCGTGCGAAACGACGCCGGGAGGTACCCCGATGACAACGGCCTTCAACGCGTTCGAGCCACGGCGGAATTTTGTGACGGTGCGGCTCGGCCTCGCTGTCCTCGCCAATTGCCGCGATGCATTTTGCGAATGGCGCACACGCGCAAAGCTGTGCGCGAGGTTAGACGGTCTGAGTGACCGGGAGCTGCTCGATCTCGGTATCGGGCGTGGCGAGATCGACTACGTCTCCTCCAATCGCGCCTCCGACCCGCGCAGCGCCGTCGTCCCGCCGTGAGGAAGACCGCGCGCCCGGTTCAAAACGAACGGGCCGCAAAAGAGGCGTGTCATGCAGCAGAGAGAGTCTCACCCAAGTCAATTCGAACAAACCGCGATGCGCGCATTTCGCGTTCAGCCTGATTGGTACGAGCAATATTGGCTTAGACCGAACATGGCCTCGACTAAAGGAAGATGGCGCCGTTCGAGTGTCCTTCTACGTTCGGTCTTGTACGGAGCAATCGTATCCATGTTCTTCGTCTACTTTGGTCATTGAAGCCCAAAAATATCCTCCGCGCATTCTGCCCGTACCATCAGCCAACGATACGTGCCGTCACCACAAATTCTTACCGTCGATCACGTTCACGGGCACCGCATCGAGATCGTAGTCGTCGAACAGGCGCGCGTTGATCGCGACCTTGGGATTGTCGAAGTCGGGCTTGCCGGTCGACCAGTCCGGCGACTCCGAATAGGTGCCGCAGCCGCAGCTCGCACAGTAATGATGTTTGACGGTGCGACTACCCCATTGATAGGTCGCGACGTTCTCCTGCGGAGAGAGCAAGCGGAACTGCGCCGGCGTGTAGTAGGCCCACAGCGCGCCGCGCTTGGCACAGAGCGAGCAAGTGCAGCGCGTCACGCTGGCCGGCGGCTCCGTGACCTCGAACACCGTTTCACCGCAATGGCAGCTCCCTTCGACCGGCATGACCCGCTCCCTCTCTCGAAAATGTCAGGAGATGGTCGTAGCCGAGGCCTGCTGCCAACATGCTGTCAGCATGTGCTGCGGCGCACTGCCTGGTTTGCAGGCAGCGCCCCGCCGGGCGACACCGGCCTGTGTCCCCGAAGAGTTTCGCGGAGCGCGAAGTCCAGCCTGGCTACTTTGCATGGGGTTGATTTCCAGATTTCTTGTTACCGAGGCGAGCCGGTCCGATCTGGAGCGAGAATTGCTACACTCCCCCGATTCCCGGAGCTCTCCCTTTTGGCCTTCCTGTTCGTCCTCATCGTCGGCCTGATCGCCGGCACCATTTCCGGCATCGTTGGCACGGGCTCGTCGATCATGCTGATGCCGGTACTGGTCTTTGAATACGGGCCAAAGGAAGCCGTTCCGATCATGGCGGTCGCGGCCGTGATGGCGAACTTGTCGCGGATCCTCGCCTGGTGGCGCGAGGTCGACTGGAAGGCCTGTGCCGCCTATTCCATCACAGGCATTCCCGCCGCAGCGCTCGGCGCGCGGACGCTGCTGGCGCTGCCCTCGCACGCGGTTGACCTTGCGATCGGCATCTTCCTGATCGCGATGGTGCCGGCGCGGCACTGGTTGGCGCGGCACGACCTGAGAGCCAACCTCTGGCATCTGGCGATCGGCGGCGCGATCATCGGCTATTTCACCGGCATCGTGGTCTCGACGGGACCACTCAGCGTGCCGCTGTTCCTGTTCTATGGCTTGACCAAGGGCGCGTTCCTCGCGACCGAGGCCGCTTCCTCGCTCGGCCTCTATCTGTCGAAATCCGTGACATTCGAACGCTTCGGGGCGCTGACCGGCGACGTCGCGATCAAGGGCCTCATCGCAGGCTCCTCACTGATGTTCGGCGCCTTCATCGCCAAGCGCTTCGTGCTGCACATGAAACCAGACGTGTTCCGCCTGGTGATGGACGCCATCATGGTCGCGGCGGGACTCTCCATGCTATGGAACGCCACGCAATCCCCCTGACACCGATTCACCAGTCCCCATGGCCAAATCCACGCTCTCCTTCGTCTGCCAGAACTGCGGCGCAGCCTATAACCGCTGGCAGGGCAAGTGCGAGGCCTGCGGCGAGTGGAACACGCTGGCCGAGGAGGACGCGACCGGCAACGTGCCGGTGTCGATCCGCTCCAAGCGCAAGGGGCGCACCTTCGCGCTGGAGAGCCTGGCGGGAAAAAGCCCCGACGCCCCGCGACTGTCATCGGGGATGACCGAGCTCGACCGCGTTACCGGCGGCGGCTTCGTGCGCGGCTCGGTGCTGCTGGTCGGCGGCGATCCCGGCATCGGCAAATCGACGCTGCTGACCCAGGCCACGAGCTTGCTGGCCCGTGCCGGCCACCGCGTCGTCTATATCTCCGGCGAAGAGGCAATCGCTCAGGTGCGCTTGCGCGCGGAACGGCTCGGGCTGTCGGACGCGCCGGTGCAGCTCGCCGCGGAGACTTCGGTCGAGGACATCATCTCGACGCTGTCGGAAGGGGCGGTCCCCCGCCTCATCGTGATCGACTCGATCCAGACCATGTGGACCGACACGGTGGAGTCCGCGCCCGGCACGGTGACGCAGGTGCGCGCCTCCGCGCAGGCCCTGATCCGCTTCGCCAAGAAGACGGGCGCCGCCATCATCCTGGTCGGCCACGTCACCAAGGACGGCCAGATCGCCGGCCCCCGCGTGGTCGAGCACATGGTCGACGCGGTGCTGTCCTTCGAGGGCGAAGGCTCGCAGCAATTCCGTATCCTGCGCGCCGTGAAAAACCGCTTCGGCCCCACCGACGAGATCGGCGTCTTCGAGATGACCGGCCTTGGCCTTCGTGAGGTCACCAACCCTTCCGAGCTGTTCCTGTCCGAACGCGACCTCGGCACCCCCGGCACGGCCGTGTTCGCCGGGATCGAGGGCACCCGCCCCCTGCTGGTCGAGCTACAGGCCCTGGTGGCGCCGACCTCGCTCGGTACCCCGCGCCGCGCCGTGGTCGGCTGGGACCCGAGCCGGCTCTCGATGGTGCTGGCGGTGCTGGAAGCCCATTGCGGCGTGAAGCTGTCCGGCCACGACGTCTATCTGAACGTCGCAGGCGGCCTGCGCATCCACGAGCCGGCCGCCGACCTCGCCGCGGCAGCGGCGCTGGTATCCTCGCTGGTTAACGCGCAGTTACCCACCGATGCGGTCTATTTCGGCGAGATTTCGCTCTCCGGCGTGGTGCGGCCCGTAGCCCAGACCCCCGCGCGGCTGAAAGAGGCCGCAAAACTCGGCTTCAGCCGCGCCGTGCTCCCCGAATCGGCCCGAGGCGAAGCCGGCGGGGACGCGGGGCTGTCGCTCAACGCCGTGAACAACCTGACCACGCTGGTCGCCGAGATCGCCGCCCGCGGCTCCCGCCGGGGCGAATCCACAAGTCAGCCCGAGAAAAATGCCACACCCGCCAGATTCCGCCGTGGAGAGGGCTAGGTGGAGGTGACGATCCCCGGCCCCGCCGCTATACAGCCGTCACAAAGCGGCGGGATCGCGTGGTTCCGGACTTGCCGGGAACGCCGTCTGCCCCTCACTTAGGGCGGCGGCCAAAACACCGATTCGCCGAGCATCTTTGAGAGTACGAGCGGACCAGACCAGCCGATGCCGATTACACTCCTCGATCTGATCCTGCTCGGTGTGATGCTGATCTCAGGCCTGCTTGCCATGGTCCGCGGCTTCATGCGCGAAATCCTGTCGATCGCGGCCTGGGGCGCGGCGGCGATCGTGACGCTCTATTCATTCTCGAAGCTGCTGCCGACCGCCAAGACGTACTTCAACAACGACACGGTCGCGAGCGTCGTGGTCGTGGCCGGCGTGTTCGTGGGCACGCTGATTGTGGTCTCCGTGATCACGGTCCGGATCTCCGACATGATCCTGGATTCCCGGATCGGCGCCCTGGACCGCACCTTGGGCTTCCTGTTCGGCCTGGGGCGCGGTCTCCTGATCGTGGTGGTTGCCTTCCTGTTCTTCACCTGGCTGGTCCCGGACAAGCAGCGCCCGGACTGGGTCACGGGAGCGAAGTCCCGGGTGGTCTTGCAGGGAACCGGGGATTGGCTGATGTCGCTCTTGCCTGATGACCCCGAGAACACCATCTTGAAGAGATTCAAGAAAAACAAACCAGATGATGATCAAGCTGATACCGAGCAGCAGCCTGCGGGCGGCAGCGACGGCTACAGTAAACCGGCTCGTGACAGCCTTAAAAAGCTGATCGAGAAACCCGCGGCGCGTTGAATTGAGCCCGAAGAGAGGCGCGATGGACGAGATGCAAAACCCCGACTGGAACGCCCAGCTTGATCTCGACCTCCCCCCGGCCGGGCTCGAGCTTCAGGACGATCTCGAGGGGGATACGCTACGCGAGGAATGCGGCGTATTCGGCATCTACGGTCACCCCGACGCCGCCGCCATTACCGCCCTCGGCCTCCACGCCCTGCAGCACCGCGGCCAGGAGGCCGCCGGCATCGTCTCCTACGACGGCTCCCGCTTCCATTCCGAGCGCCGCCTCGGCCTCGTCGGCGACACCTTCTCCCGCCGCGAGGTGATCGACCGCCTGCCCGGCAGTGTCGCGGTTGGCCACGTCCGCTACTCCACGACCGGCGCCACGATCCTGCGCAACGTGCAGCCGCTGTTCGCCGAACTGAATGCCGGCGGCCTGGCGGTTGCTCATAACGGCAACCTTACCAACGGCCTGACGCTGCGCCGCGAGCTCGTCAAGAACGGCGCGATGATGCAGTCGACCACCGACACCGAGGTGATCCTGCATTTGGTGGCGCGGTCCAAGCGCAACCGCTTCATCGAACGCTACATCGACGCGCTGCGCGAGATCGAAGGCGCCTATGCCCTGGTCTCGGTGACCAACAAGAAGCTGGTCGGCGCGCGCGATCCGCGCGGCATTCGCCCCTTGGTGCTCGGCGAGCTCGACGGCTGCCCGATCCTGACGTCGGAGACCTGCGCACTCGACATCATCGGCGCGCGCTTCGTGCGCGACATCGAGCCCGGCGAAGTCATCGTGTTCGACGAGAACGGCCAGGACGTCCACAAGCCGTTCCCGCCGATGGCCCCGCGGCCCTGCATCTTCGAATACATCTATTTCTCCCGGCCTGATTCCATCGTCCATGGCCGCTCGGTCTACGAGGTGCGCAAGGCCTTTGGCGCGCAGCTCGCCAGGGAGAGCCACGTGCCGGTCGACGTGGTGGTGCCGGTGCCCGATTCCGGCGTGCCCGCCGCGGTCGGCTACAGCCAGTTCTCCGGCGTGCCGTTCGAGCTCGGCATCATCCGCAACCACTATGTCGGCCGCACCTTCATCCAGCCGACGCAGGCGATCCGCGAATCCGGCGTGCGCATGAAGCACTCGGCCAACCGCGCCGCGATCGAAGGCAAGCGCATCATCCTGATCGACGACTCGCTGGTGCGTGGCACCACCTCGAAGAAGATCGTGCGCATGATGCGCGATGCGGGCGCGACCGAGGTGCACTTCCGTCTCGCCTCGCCACCGATCCTCTATCCCGACTACTACGGCATCGACCTGCCCGATCGCGGTGGCCTGCTCGCGGCAACGCATTCACTGGAAGAGATGCGCGAGATCATCGGGGCGGACTCGCTCGCCTTCCTGTCGATCGACGGCATGTACCGCGCGATGGGCGAGCCCGGACGCGACCCGGCCAATCCGAAGTTTTCGGATCACTGTTTTACCGGCGCCTATCCAACGCATCTCACCGACCAGACCCAGACCGAACAGCAGCCGCGCCAATTGTCGCTACTGGCGGAGGCGAGTTAGTCCGTCCCCAGCAGTCATTCCGGGGCGCGCGTAACGCGAACCCGGAATCTCGATCTCGTATCGTAATCTCCGGATTCCGGTTCGATGCTTCGCATCGCCCCGGAATGACGACCAAGCGGGGGCTTGTCCCGGCCATCCACGCCTGTAAAACCCCGCCATGACAAAACTCCTCGCCAACCGCATCGCTCTCGTCACCGGCGCCTCGCGCGGCATCGGCTATGCCACCGCGATCGCGCTGGCAAAAGCCGGTGCGCACATCGTCGCGGTCGCGCGCACGCAGGGCGGGCTGGAAGAGCTCGACGACGAGATCCGGAAATCAGGCGGCAACGCCACACTGGTGCCACTCAACCTCACCGACTTCGACGGTATCGCGCGGCTCGGCGCCGCGCTGCATGAGCGCCACGGCAAGCTCGACATTCTCGTCGGCAATGCCGGCGTGCTCGGCCCCTCCTCGCCGCTCGGCCATATCGAGCTGAAGACCTTCACCGATGTGATGGCGATCAACGTGTCGGCGAATTTCCAGCTCATCCGCTGCATGGAGCCACTGCTGAAACAGTCCGACGCCGGCCGCGCGGTGTTCATCACCTCGGGCGCAGCCAACAAGGCGACCGCTTATGTCGGCCCCTACGCGGCCTCCAAGGCTGCGCTGGAAACGCTGGCGCGCGCCTGGGCGCAGGAGACCGCGAGCACGAAACTGCGCGTCAACCTGTTCAATCCCGGGCCGATCCGCACCCGCATGCGCGCGACCCTGATGCCGGGCGAGGATCCCTTGACGCTCGACACGCCCGAGCAGGCGGCCGAGTTCATCGTGCCGATGTGCGCGCCTGACTGGGCGGAAACCGGCAAATTCTACGACTACAAGTTGCGCACGCTGATGAGCTTCCGGCCGCCAGCCTGAGGCCCGCGCATGCTGGCCGACGCGCGGCCACGCGACGGATTGATGAAATTTAAGTCAGCAAGAGACGATCGGATTAACCGATCGCCCGGACCGCTACGATTAGCGCATTGCCGCAAGCATCAGGACACGCTATCGGACACATCAAGATCGTGACCGATCACGCCGATGGTCAAAAGCCCCATCCAAGAGGGCCGTCCCGGCATCAACAGTTGGAGGGAATACAATGAAAAACTTGCGCGCGTGGCGCTACGCCGCGCTGTTGACCTGTGCCGGCCTCGGCTTCGCCACCTCGGCTTCCGCCCAAGACAAGACCGTCAAGATCGGCGTGCTCAACGACATGTCGAGCCTCTATGCCGACATCGGCGGGCCGAACTCGGTTGCCGCCGTGAAGATGGCAGTCGAGGATTCCGGCCTGAAGGCCAAGGGCTGGACGATCGATGTCGTCTCGGGCGATCACCAGAACAAGCCCGACGTCGGCGTCAACATCGCAAGGCAGTGGATTGACAACGACAAGGTCGACGTCATCTCCGACACGCCGAGCTCGGGCGTTGCGCTCGCGGTGAACAACCTCGTCAAGGAAAAGAACTCGGTGCTGCTCAATTCGGGCGCGGCCACCGCCGATCTCACCGGCAAGGCCTGCACGCCGAACACGATCTCCTACACCTACGACACCTACATGCTGGCGAACGGCACCGGC
Source organism: Bradyrhizobium sp. UFLA05-89 (assembly GCF_059803475.1). Lineage (NCBI taxonomy): Bacteria > Pseudomonadati > Pseudomonadota > Alphaproteobacteria > Hyphomicrobiales > Nitrobacteraceae > Bradyrhizobium > Bradyrhizobium sp. UFLA05-89. Next base: position 101,876 of record NZ_JBANBA010000007.1, read on the forward strand.
AAGGCATTGACCAAGGCCGGCGGCGACAGCTGGTTCTTCCTGACCGCCGACTACGCCTTCGGCCACGCGCTGGAGCGCGACACCAGCGCGGTCGTCACCGCCAATGGCGGCAAGGTGCTCGGCGGCGTCAAGCATCCGCTCAATTCGTCCGACTTCTCCTCCTTCCTGCTGCAGGCGCAGTCGTCGAAGGCCAAGATCATCGGCCTCGCCAATGCCGGCGGCGACACCACCAACGCGATCAAGCAGGCATCGGAATTCGGCATCGTGGCGGGCGGCCAGAAGCTCGCAGCGCTGCTGCTGTTCATCAACGACGTGCACTCGCTCGGCCTCAAGACCGCGCAGGGGCTGACCTTCACCGAGTCCTTCTACTGGGATCTCAACGACCAGACGCGCGAATGGTCGAAGCGATTCCAGAAGGTCTCGCCGAAGGGCTCGATGCCGTCGATGACGGTCGCCGGTCTCTATGCCGGCATCCTGCATTATCTGAAGGCGATGGACGCGCTCGGCAGCAACCCGCATGACGGCGCCAAGGTCGTTGCCAAGATGAAGGAACTGCCGACGGATGATCCGCTGTTCGGCAAGGGCCCGCTGCGCGCCGACGGCCGCCGCCTCATCCCGGCCTATCTGTTCGAGGTGAAGAAGCCGGAAGAGTCGAAGGGCCCGTGGGACTATTACAAGCTGGTCGCCACCATCGCACCGGAAGACGCTGCCAAGCCGCTCGAGGCGAGCGAGTGTCCGCTGGTGAAGAAGTAAAGCGACACTGTCGTAGGGTGGGCAAAGGCGCGAAAGCGCCGTGCCCACCGTTCCTCCATCGCTGTGATAGAAGCGGTGGGCACGCTTCCGCCATCGCTCTTCGAGCTACGGCGGACAAGTCGCTCTGCCCACCCTACGAAGCCGCCTTCGTCGCGACCAGCGTCCGCATCGCGATCATCACCGCTATGATCATCAGCACCGCAGCAAGCAAGAACGGCGCGCCGGGCAAATGCCAGAGCGCGCTGCCGCCGATGAAATAGGAAAACGTCAGCGTGAACAGGAAGGGCCCTACGAGCTGCGACACACTCTGTACGCTCGTGGTTGCGCCCTGCAATTGTCCCTGCTGATCAGGTGCGACGAGCCGCGTCATCAGCGATTGCGCGGCCGCGCCTGATACGCCCCACAGCGACATCACGGGAATGCCGAGCCAGAATAGGGGGCCGGTCGGCGCACTCCCAAAGATCAGAAAGCCGATGGCACCGCAGCTCAAACCCAGGAGCAGCGCGTTGCGCTCGCCGAGCGCGCGCACGATTGGGCCGACGCCGAGCCCCTGCACCACCATGGCGCAGATGCCGACCATCGCGAGCGTGAGGCCGACGGTCTTGGAATCCCAGCCATAACGATAGGTCGCATACAGGACGAAGGTCGAGGGCAGCACGACGTGCGCCACCTGCGCGGTGAAATTGACGACGGAAAGGCCCGCGAGCACCGCGTTCGAGCGCAACAGATGCAGCGCGCCGAGCGGATTTGCCCTACGCCAGCGGAACGGCGCGCGCCTATCCGCAGATAGTGATTCCGGCAGGATCAGGAGGCCATAAACCGCGTTGGCGAAGCTCAACGCCGCCGCAGCCCAGAACGGCAGCCGCGGATCGATATCGCCGAGCAGACCGCCCAGCGCCGGCCCAAAGATGAACCCCGCACCGAATGCCGCACCGATCCTGCCGAAGACCGCAGCGCGGCGCTCCGGCGGTGTCAGGTCGGCGATATAGGCAAAGGCGGTCGAGATGCTCGCCGATGTGATCCCTGAGATGATGCGCCCGATGAACAGCCAGATCAGGGACGGCGCAAGGGCCATCAGCACGTAGTCGGCGGCGAGGCCGAAGTTCGACAAAAGCACCACCGGCCGCCGGCCGAAGCGATCGGACAGCGCACCCAGCACCGGCGAGAACACGAACTGCATCAACGCCCATGCGGTGCCGAATAGGCCGAAGATGCGGGCCGCGTGCGCGGTGTCGTTGCCGACGAAACTCTCGATGAGCTTTGGCAGGATCGGCATGATCACACCAAGCGCGAGCATGTCGAGGAGAATGGTGACGAAGATGAAGGCGACCGCACCGCGCCGGATCGGCGCGGCATCCGAGCCTATCGCCTCACCCGCCTCGCCGCTCACGACAACCGCTTGCGCTTGTGCGCAAACGGGTTGGCCTTCTCGCGCAACGTGATCCGTACCGGCGTGCCCGGCAACTCGAAGGCATCACGCATGGAGTTGGTGAGGTAGCGCAAATAGGCCTGCGGGACGGCATCGGCGCGCGAGCAGAACAGCACGAAGCTCGGCGGGCGCGCCTTGGTCTGGGTGATGTAGTTGAGCTTCAGCCTGCGCCCCGAAACCGCCGGCGGCGGGTTGGCCTGGATCGCCTGCTCGAACCAGCGGTTCAGGGCCGAGGTCGGCACGCGCCTGTTCCAGACCGCATAGGCATCCTGGATCGCCTGCATCAGGCGGTCGATGCCTTCGCCCATCAGGCCGGAGACGGCGACGATCGGCACGCCCTTGACCTGCGGCAGCCAGTGATCGGCATCGCGGCGCAGGTTGGAGATCGCGCCGCCGCCCCTGCTCTCCATCAGGTCCCATTTGTTGACCGCCAGCACGACGGCACGGCCCTCACGCTCGATCAGGTCGGCGATGCGCAGATCCTGCTCCTCGAAGCGGTGCTGCGCGTCCATCATCAGCACGACGACTTCGGCAAAGCGCACGGCGCGCAAGGCATCGGCGACCGAGAGCTTCTCCAGCTTCTCCTCGATGCGCGAGCGGCGGCGCAGGCCCGCGGTATCGAACACTCGGAAATCGCGCCCCTTCCAGTTGATCTCGACCGCGATCGAGTCGCGCGTGGTGCCCGCCTCCGGACTGGTCAAGAGGCGCTCCTCGCCGAGCAGATGGTTGATCAACGTCGACTTGCCGGCATTGGGGCGGCCGACGATCGCAACCCGGATCGGACGCCTGGCGGCCTCCTCCTCGGACAGTTCCTCCTCGTCCTCGCCCTCATCCTCATCGAGCGGCTCCGGCATCAGCCTGCTCAAGGCATCGTAGAGCTCGCCCATGCCCTCGCCGTGCTCGGCGGAAATCTGGATGGGATCGCCGAGGCCCAGCGCAAAGGCTTCCATCGCGCCGGCGTCGCCGTGCTTGCCCTCGCTCTTGTTGGCAACCAGCAGCACCGGCTTGTTGGCACGGCGGGCGAAATCGGCAAAGGCGCGATCGGTCGGCGTGAGGCCGACGCGCGCGTCGATGACGAAGAACAGTGCGTCGGCTTGCGCGATCGCGGCCTCGGTCTGCTCCTGCATCCGCGCGGTCAGCGACCCCTTGGCGCCTTCGTCGAGACCGGCCGTGTCGATGATGGTGAATGCGAGATCGCCAAGCTTTGCATCGCCCTCGCGGCGGTCACGGGTCACCCCGGGCAGGTCATCGACGAGCGCGAGCTTCTGTCCAACCAGGCGGTTGAACAGCGTTGACTTTCCGACATTGGGCCGGCCGATGATGGCGATCGTAAAAGACATTGGTCATTCGTGCGCTGCCGGGGCTGCGCCTGTCAATGCAGTGAAAAATGTCAGCGCGTAAAGCTGCCGCTCGGCATCGGCGCCGGGAAAGCTCCCTGCGACTGCTGCTGTGTGGTCTGCGTCGCTTGCGCGGGCTGGGTGGTCTGATCCTGATCCTGCGGCGGCGCGGTGGTGCGCTTGCGCACGATCTTCTGCTTCGGTGGCGGTGCCGCTGCGGGCGCTGCTTCGGGTTGGGCCTCGCCGTCGACTTCGCCGGCCGGCGCTGCGGCGGCTGCCGCCGGCTGCTTGGTCTTCTTCGACTTCGCGGCCTTGGCGGATTTCGGCGGCTCGGGCGGCGGGGCTGCGGCAGCAGCAGCCGCGGCGTCCGCATTCTGCTGGTCCTGTGGCTGCTGTGCGCCCTTGTAGAGGTCTCTCGGCACGCCCTGCTCCAGGCCGGGCACGCCCTCGGGGAAGACCGGCTTGCGATCGCCCGGCAGCTTCTTCTTGGTGTCGAGCCAGTCCATGAGGTCGCTCGGATCGAACCCGCCGCTCGAGCAGCCGCCAAGGAGGCCCGAGAAGGCGATCAGAACAGCGGCTGCGATCAAACGTTGCGTACGGCGCATCTCAAGTCTCGTTCAACTGTTCTCGCAACTATTCTTGGGCCGTCAGCTCTTGGCGACCGGCGGCAGCAGAGCCTGCAAGGCCTCGGCGCGCGAGCGCAGGCCCTGCGGGGTTTCACCATCCTCGGCGATTGCATCCAGCCATTTGCGTGCGGCGGCTGCGTCGCCATTGCGCCAGGCCGACAGGGCCAGCAGTTCACGTGCGCTATGGCGGAAGGTGGAGCCGGCCGCGGCGGATGCCTCCAGCCGTTGCTGGATGTCGGCATAGGCCGCGGTGTCGATCAGAAGCCCTGCGGCGCGGAGTTTTGCGAGCGCTTGCTGCTCGGCGCCAGCAGTGCTGTCGGCTGCGATATCGTCATACATCTTCACGGCAGCCTTGGGGTCGCGTGCAGCTGCCTCAGCCGCGGCGCGCAAGCGCGCCAGCGTGCGATAGCCCCGGGGAGCCTTGGCCGCGAGCTCGGTGAAGGCCGCCTCGGCCTCGGCATGCTTGTTCTGCTCGGACAGCTCCACGGCCTTCTCGAAGGCGGCACCGGCCTCGGCGGCCTTCTTGGCCTCCAGGTACTGGTAGCCGCGCCAGCCACCGACGGCGGCCACGACCAGCACCATCAGGGCGATGAAGTAGATCGAATACTTGTCCCACAGCTTCTTGAGCTGTTCGCGACGTACTTCCTCGTCGACTTCGTCAAATAATTCAGACACTTATGCTAATCCCATGCCCGGCCGGGAGCGCGCGCCATAGCGTTCGCGTGAGGAATCCCGTCCCCGCGTCGCGGCTGCGATACGCTATCGATATGGCGGTGGCAAGGCAAAGCGAGCCGGATCAAGGCGTTAACCCTCCGCCGTGGCCCCTACCGGGTTCCGGCGCGGTTCATGATCCGGCCAGAGCCTCTCGCAGCTTCCGCTTGAGCACCTTACCATTGGCGTTGCGCGGCAGCGGCTCGGCCGTGAGGACGATCGTCTCCGGCACCTTGTAGTCGGAGAGCTGCTCGGCGCACCAGGCACGCAGCGCCTCGCCTGCGACCGCTTCACGCGTGACGACCACCGCATGGACGCGCTCGCCGAGCACCGGACACGGTTTTGCGATGATCGCACTCTCGACCACCGCCGGATGTCCGGCCAGCACTGATTCCACCTCGGCGGAATAGACCTTCAGGCCGCCGCGGTTGATCATGTCCTTCTGGCGGTCGAACACGCGGACGAAGCCGTCGGCATTGACCGAGCCGAGGTCGCCGGAGTGCCAGAAGCCGCCGGTAAAGCTCTCGGCGGTCGCCTTCGGATTATTCCAATAGCCCTTGATCACGGACGCGCTTCCGATCCAGAGCTCGCCGATCTCGCCGCGCGGCAGTTCGCGCCCCTCTGCGTCAACCGCGACGATCCGCGCGCCGGGACAGGGCAAGCCGACACTGTCGATGTGGCGTGCGGTAAGCTCGCCCGGCATGATCGTCGACGGCGACGTGGTCTCGGTCGCGCCATAGCAGTTCATCAGCTCCAGGCCGGGAATTTTTTCGTCCAGCTTCTCGATGGTCGCGATCGGCATCGGCGCACCGCCGAAGCCGCCAATGCGCCAGCTCGACAGATCATAGCTGTCGAAGTCCGGCTGGAGCAGACAGAGATTATACATTGCCGGCACCATCACCGTGTAGGTGACGCGCTCGCGCGCGGCGAGCTTGAGATAGTCGGCCGCCCTGAACTCCGGCATGATGATCAGCGTACCGGCGCAGCGGATCATCGTCGTGATGTTGGCGACGATGCCGGTGACGTGGCCGAGCGGCACCGCCGCGATCGAACGATCCGCCGCCGTGAGCTTTAGGCAAGATACGAAGACAATCGAGGAATGGATGATGTTGCAATGGGCGAGCATCGCGCCCTTGGGCTTGCCGGTGGTGCCTGAGGTGTAGAGGATCATCGCGGTATCCTCTTCGCCGACGTGCGCCGGCGTAGCCGCAGGCGCGTGATCGCTGAGATCGGAGAAGCGCGACAAACGCACGTCATCGTCGACCGCGATACGATCCGCCACATCGGGGACATCGCGCGGCTCCGGGAGACGGTCGGCCAGCACCGCCTCGTGGATCAAGACCTTGGCACCGCAGTCGGCGAGCACATAGGCAATCTCGGGTTTCTGCTGGCGCGTGCTCAGCAGTACGGTGACGAGGCCCTCATGCGCAGCAGCAAACAGGATCAATGGAAATTCGATGCGATTGCCGAGCAGGAGCGCGACGCGGTCGCCACGTTGCAGGCCGAGCCTGCGAAGTCCGGCCGCGATCCGCGCCGACTGCTCGACGGCCTGCCGCCAGGTCAGCCTGGCATTGCCGCAAATCAGCGCTTCACCGTCGGGATTGCGATCGGATGCTTCCGCGATCATCGCCCAGAGACTTGCCGGCCGCTCGCAGAATGTACTCACGATGCGATCTCCGAAGCGCGCCTCGAGCCGCATCGGGGGAAGCTGAGATTGCGACCAGTCCATCGGGCGGCTCCCGGCTTGCTATTCTCGTCACTTTTCCCGCACGGACAGCCGCTCTTGTCTTGCGCTGATCGGCTGGCGCTAGCCTCCCATCACGGGAACGCCGATCACGACGGGATGGAAGGCAAAGGCGAGCGCCAGATAGGCGACGACACCGACGGCGACGGCGATCAGATCGTTGGTGACACCGCCAACCGGAATCGGCGGGCCGCCAGCATCCTTGCGATGCTTCAACGAGATCCGGTCATACACCGCCCAACCGAGGAACGAGCCGAACAAGATGATGGAGCCGAGATCGCCATTGGCCAAGAGATGCGCCGCCGCCCACAGCTTGATGCCGGCCAGCATCGGGTGCTTCAGCGTCGCATAGATGCGGCCGCGGATGTAGGACGCCACCACCAGGATCACGGCCGGCAGCATCAGCGCGACGGTGATGTGCTTCAGGAAAGTTGGCGGCTCCCAAACATTCCACATGCCCGCCGCGCGATAATGGGAAAAACCCCAGACGATCAGCGCAAGGCCGGCCAGCGAGACCAGCGCATAGAGGATCTTGTAGGTGCCCTCGCCCAGCCGCGCGATCGCCTGAGCGCGCGCCTCGCGCTTGGTCGTGAACGTGTGGGCGGCGAAAAACAAAGCGAGCCCCAGGATCATCACCAGCAGACCCATGACGTCCTCCCCTCAACTAGCGCCGTCTATCGGGTAACACCTGAAGCCCATCGCCCGCAATGCGTCATTCGCGGTCATTGCTTTGTCGTGGGGGGCGTCAACTCGCGATTGTCGACATAGCGGATCGCGATCGGCCGTCCGGCCAGCGCCCCGGCAAAACCGTCGGTGAGCTTCAGCGGCAGGCAGGCATTCAACGACGCGTTGATGGCATCTAGGTACGTGGTTCGCGTGTCCGCCGACGCGCCCGCCGTCGCAAAGGTCAGGTGCGGCGGGCCGATGAGCCTGCCCGACCTGTTGAGGCTGAAACGTACCGACATCTGCATGCCCTCCCGCGCATTGTCGGTCGAGGGAGGCGACCAGCACGAGCGCAACTGCGCGAACAGGTCGCTGATCGTGTCGAGGTCATGATCCGGCTTCTGGTACTTCGCGCTGTCGGCCTGCGATGGAACCGTCTCGACCGTGACCTGGAGCGTCTCGCCGAACGGAAAGGGTATCTCGGTGATACAGGGTCCCTGAAATGGACCGCCGCAAGGCTCGTAGGAGAAAGGCTCGTTGAAGTAGGGACTCGAATGGAAGTGTCGGTACCGTGCATCGGCAGAGACCGGTGTTACCGTCACCAAGAGCAGGATAAGGATGCAGCGCCACATGACCGCCAGACCGCAATGCCACATGCTTCAAACGTGGCACCGGCCGTCGACGCGTCAAGCCCACCGGCGTTCACATGCGCGCGTTCGGTTCGGGCATGACAGCGGAGAGTGGGCTCCGCCTACCCCTTCTTCTTCACGTCCTTGACGTTGGCGAACTCGATACCCTCGGCGCGCTCCCGGGTATAGCCGAGATAGAATTCGTTCCGTGCCAGATACACGGGATCGCCATCGACATCGTCAGCGATGCTGGACGTGTTGGCAGCGATGAAGGTGTCGAGCTTCTTGGGGTCATCCGAGGAGACCCAACGGGCCAGCTGGAACTCGCTCACCTCGAACTCAACCGGCAACGAATATTCCGCCTCGAGCCGCGCCTTCAGCACGTCGAGCTGCAGCGCGCCGACGACGCCCACCAGCGCCGGCGCGCCGTCGCGCGGGCGGAACACCTGCACCACGCCCTCTTCGGACATCTGCTGAAGCGCTTCCTTCAGCTTCTTCGCCTTCATCGCATCGGTAAGCCGGACGCGGCGGACGATTTCCGGAGCAAAACTCGGTACGCCGACGAACGTGAAATCCTCGCCTTCCGTCAGCGTGTCACCGATGCGCAAGGTGCCGTGATTGGGAATGCCGACGACGTCGCCGGCGAAGGCTTCGTCGGCGACCGAGCGGTCCTGCGCGAAAAAGAATTGTGGGCTCGACAGCGGCATGCTCTTGCCGGTGCGAACCAGCTTGGCCTTCATGCCGCGGCTGAGCTTGCCCGAGCACAGCCGCGCGAAGGCGATGCGGTCGCGATGGTTCGGATCCATGTTCGCCTGGATCTTGAACACGAAGGCGCTCATGCGTGGGTCGGTTGCTTCGACCTTGCGCTGGTCGCTTTCCTGCGCGCGCGGCTCGGGTGCGAACTTGCCAAGGCCTTCCAGAAGGTCGCCGACGCCGAAATTGCGCAGCGCGCTGCCGAAGTAAACGGGCGTCAGATGGCCTTCGCGAAACGCCCCCAGATCGAATGGCTTGGAGGCCGCGGTGACGAGCTCGAGCTCGTCCTTGACGGCGGCAACATCGAGATTGGCGTTGAGCTTGGTCAGTTCCTCGATCTCGGTCTGCTGCGCAGCACCCGTCTTGGCGCCGCCGCCCTCGAGCAGGCGTACGCCGCCATTGACGACGTCATAGGTGCCGAGGAAGTCGCGGCCCCGGCCGACCGGCCAGGTCATCGGCGTGGTGTCGAGTGCCAGCGTCTTCTCGATCTCGTCGAGCAGCTCGAAAACGTCGCGGCTCTCGCGGTCCATCTTGTTGATGAAGGTGATGATCGGGATATCTCGAAGACGACACACCTCGAACAGCTTTCGGGTTCGCGCCTCGATGCCCTTGGCAGCGTCGATCACCATGACGGCGGAGTCGACGGCTGTCAGCGTGCGATAGGTGTCTTCCGAGAAGTCCTCGTGGCCGGGCGTGTCCAGGAGGTTGAACACCAGGCCCTCGAACTCGAAGGTCATGACCGAGGTGACGACGGAGATGCCGCGCTCGCGCTCGATCTTCATCCAGTCCGAGCGCGTGTTGCGCCGCTCGCCCTTGGCCTTGACCTGGCCTGCAAGGTTGATGGCGCCGCCGAACAGCAGCAACTTTTCCGTCAGCGTGGTCTTGCCGGCGTCCGGGTGAGAGATGATCGCAAAGGTCCGCCGCCGCGCCACTTCGGTAGCAAGCGGGGAACGGGCCGGCGATTCGGCTGTGATGGCGATGTCGGACATGGCGGGAGCGTTTGGCAGGGAAAACGGGCCTAATCAAGGGTCATCTGGTGATTGCGGGGCGCCTCGGCCAGTCCCATATCCACCCCGGGAAGGACGACCTTCCTTTAATCGGCACATTAGTCGCGGGGACGACCCTGCCTTGAACGAAGGGGCGTCATGGCCTGGACTATCCTGTTCGTCGCCGGTCTTTTGGAGGTCGGCTGGGCGATCGGCCTCAAATACACAGATGGTTTCTCGCGGCTCGTTCCATCCGTGCTCACGCTCGCCGCCATGGCCGGCAGCGTCATCCTGCTCGGATTGGCGCTGAAGTGGCTGCCGATTGGAACCGCTTACGCGGTCTGGACCGGGATCGGCGCGGTCGGCACCGCAGCCCTGGGGATCATCCTGTTCGGCGAGCCGGCCACGGCGCTGCGCCTCGCCAGCATTGGGCTGATCGTGGGCGGCATCGTCGGGTTGAAGCTCGTTACCTGAAAAACTGCACCGCCCACCAGGAGAGTCCCGCGACGATCGCGGACGCCGGTATCGTGATCACCCAGGCATAGACGATCGAGCTTGCCACGTTCCAGCGCACCGCCGAGACACGGCGGGCGGCACCGACACCGACGATCGCGCCGGTGATGGTGTGGGTGGTCGACACGGGCACGCCGAGAAAGGTCGCCATGAACAGGGTTGCCGCACCGCCGGTCTCGGCGCAAAAACCCTGCATCGGCGTGAGCTTGGTGATGCGCAGGCCCATCGTGCGCACGATCCGCCAGCCGCCCATCAGGGTGCCCATCGCCATCGCCGCCTGGCACGACAGCACCACCCAGAACGGCACGTAAAACTCACCGCTCAGTTGGCCCTGCGAGAAGAGCAGCACGGCGATGATGCCCATGGTCTTCTGGGCGTCATTGCCGCCATGCCCGAGCGAATAGAGCGAGGCGGAGGCGAATTGCAGGATGCGGAAGGCGCGGTCGACGGCGAACGGCGTCGAGCGCACCGAGGCCCAGGAGACGATCGCAACCAGCATCATCGCCAGAAGGAAGCCGACCAGCGGCGAGAGCACGATCGCCAGCACGGTCTTCGTCAGCCCGCTCCAGACCGCGGCCGAAATCCCGGCCTTGGCCATGCCGCCGCCGACGAGGCCGCCGATCAACGCATGTGACGACGACGACGGAATGCCGAGCGCCCACGTGACGATGTTCCAGATGATAGCGCCGACAAGAGCCGCAAAGATCACCTGGGCGTCGACGATCGAGGGATCGATGATCCCCGTGCCGATGGTCTGGGCGACGTGCAGGCCGAACACCATGAAAGCGACGAAATTGAAGAACGCAGCCCAGAACACCGCGAATTGCGGCCGCAACACGCGGGTCGAGACGATGGTGGCTATCGAATTGGCGGCGTCGTGCAGGCCGTTCAGGAAATCGAACAGCAGCGCGACTGCGATCAGTCCGACCAGGATGGGAAGACCCAACACGGCATCCACGGCGCGGTTCCTGTTTTAAGATTTGCGCATGATCTCGGCGCAAACGCGCTCCGCGTTTGTCGCGAGGGAAAACCGCTGCACACTTTTCCGGATCATGCGCTAGACCTGTTCGATGACGATGCTGTTGATCTCGTTCGCGACGTCGTCGAAGCGGTCCGCGACTTTCTCGAGGTGATCGTAGATCTCGACACCCACGATGAAATCCATCGCGTTGCCGTCGCGGTGCTTCAAGAACAGCTCCTTCAGCCCGATGTCATGGAGATCGTCGACCCGCCCCTCCAGCTTGGTCAGTTCCTCCGTAATGGCGGTCAGCATGGCGACGTTCTTGCCGATCTCCTGAAGCAGCGGCAGCGCGCGGCCCACCAGGTTGGCGCACTCGATCAAAAGCCCGCCGATCTCACGCATCGGCGGCTCGAAGGCGCGGACCTCGAACAGCATCACAGCCTTGGCGGTCTGCTGCATCTGGTCGATGGCGTCGTCCATCGAGGTGATCAGGTTCTTGATGTCGCCGCGGTCGAACGGGGTGATGAAGGTGCGGCGCACCGCGGTCAGCACTTCGCGCGTGATGTTGTCGGCATCATTCTCGAACTGGTTGACGCGCTGGCAATAGACCGGCGTCTCCTCGCCGCCGTTCAGCATGCCCTGGAGCGCGATGGAGCCGTGGATCACGGTCTGGGCGTGGCGGTCGAACAGATCGAAGAACCGTTCCTCCTTGGGAAGGAAGGCGCGAAACCAACGCATCATGGGGATAATTGCCGGGTTGAGATTGGCCGGTCCGGGAGGACTGTCACCAAATTGTCATAGACCATTTTCAGGCCGCGCGCGTGCCACGTCACGTCGCCCGAAGCACTTCATCCACCACTTTCAAGAACCGCGAAAACAGGCTTTTGATCAAATGCTTACAGAGATCTCCGGAAGTAATGCGCGATTTCGCCGACGACGCCGCGGCGGAAGGTGAGCACGCAGATCACGAAGATCGCGCCCTGAATCACCGTCACCCACTGGCCGTAGCTCGCCAGGTACTGCTGCATGGCGATGATCACGAAGGCGCCCACCACGGGCCCGAAAATGGTGCCGAGACCGCCGACCAGCGTCATCAGCACCACCTCACCGGACATCGACCAGTGCACGTCCGTGAGCGAGGCGTTCTGCGCCACGAACACCTTCAGTGAGCCCGCAAAGCCCGCCAGCGTGCCTGAAAGGATGAAGGCCAGCAGCTTGTACTGATCGGTGCGGTAGCCCAGCGAGATCGCGCGCTGCTCGTTCTCGCGGATCGATTTCAGGACCTCGCCGAAGGGCGAGTTGATGATGCGGTAGATCAGCAGGAAGCCGGCGAGGAAGCCGACCAGCACGACGTAATAAAGCATCGTCGCCTTGGAGAGATCGAAGATCCCGAACAGATGGCCCTGCGGAATGCCCTGAATGCCGTCTTCGCCATGCGTGAACGGCGCCTGCAAGTAAATGAAATAGAGGAGCTGCGACAGCGCCAGCGTGATCATCGAGAAGTAGATGCCCTGGCGGCGGATCGAGATGTAGCCGGTCACGATCGAGAGCACGAAGGCTGCGGCAACGCCAGCGAGAATACCGAGCTCCGGCGGCAGCGCCCACACCTTCAGCGCATGCGCGCTGCAATAGCCGGCAGTGCCGAGGAACATCGCGTGGCCGAACGACAAGAGGCCGCCATAGCCGATCAGCAGGTTGAAGGCGCAGGCGAGTAGCGCGAAGCACAGCGCCTGCATCACGAAGAACGGATAGATGCTGGTGAACGGCACGGCAGCCAGGGCCAGCGCCATGAATACGAAGACGATCATTTCGTCGCGCATCGCGCGCGCCGTCACTGGCAAGGTGTCGTCAGTCAAGGCTGTCATATCAGGCCGCCCTTCCCGTCAGTCCCGTTGGCTTCACAAGCAGCACCAGCACCATCAGCACGAACACGACGGTGTTGGAGGCCTCAGGGTAAAAATACTTGGTCAGGCCTTCGATCACCCCGAGCGCGAAGCCGGTGATGATCGAGCCCATGATCGATCCCATGCCGCCGATCACCACCACCGCGAACACCACGATGATGAGGTCGGCACCCATTAGAGGCCGCACCTGGTTGATCGGCGCGGAGAGCACGCCGGCGAGCGCGGCAAGGCCGACGCCGAGCCCGTAAGTCAGCGTGATCATGCGCGGCACGTTGATGCCGAAGGCGCGCACCAGCGTCGGGTTTTCGGTCGCGGCGCGCAAATAGGCGCCGAGCTGGGTCTTCTCGATCAGGAACCAGGTCGCAAGGCACACCACCAGCGAGAAGACGACCACCCAGCCGCGGTAGATGGGCAGGAACATGAAGCCGAGATTCATGCCGCCCTTGAGCTGGTCGGGAATGGCATAAGGCAGACCGGACGAGCCGAAGTAGTTCTGGAACACGCCCTGGATGATGAGAGCCAGACCGAACGTCAACAGCAGGCCATAGAGATGATCGAGCCCGGTCAGCCATTGCAGCATGGTCCGCTCCAGGATCATGCCGAAGATCCCGACCACGATCGGCGCGATGATCAACGCTGGCCAGTAGCCGATACTGAGGTAATCATTGTTGAGCAGGAAATACGCGACGAACGCGCCCATCATGTAGAGAGCGCCATGGGCGAAATTGATGATGTTCAGCATGCCGAAGATCACGGCAAGCCCGAGACTGAGCAGCGCGTAGAACGAGCCGTTGATCAGTCCCACCAGTAGCTGTGCATAGAGAGCCTGCATCGATCCCGCACCCAGTCCCTTCAGCGTTCCTCATGTGGTTCGCCGGCATTGGCCGGCGAACCGTTATTGCCGCTTACTTCTTCAACAGCGCGCACTTGCTTTCGGACAGCGGTGTGAAGGCCTGATCGCCCGGCACCGTGCCGACCAGCTTGTAGAAGTCCCACGGCGCCTTGGATTCGGAGGGCTTCTTCACCTCGAACAGATAGGCGTTGTGAATCTTGCGGCCGTTCGGCTGGATCTCGCCCTTGCCGAACAGATCGTCCTCGGTCGGCATCGACTTCATCTTCTCGACGACCTTGACGCCGTCGTGCGGATTGCCGCCAAGCGCTTCCAGCGCCTTGAAGTAATGACGCAGGCCCGCATAGACGCCCGCCTGCACCATGGTCGGCGGAGCGCTGTTCTTCATCTTCCCGGCGAAGCGCTTCGAGAAGGCGCGAGTCTGGTCGTTCATGTCCCAGTAGAAGGTCTCGGTGAAGTTGAGGCCCTGCGCGGTCTCGAGCCCGATCGCCTTGACGTCGGTGAGAAACAGAAGCAGCGCGGCGAGCTTCTGGCCGCCCTTGGTGATGCCGAACTCGGCCGCCTGCTTGATCGAGTTGGTGGTATCGCCGCCGGCATTGGCAAGGCCGATGACCTTGGCCTTGGACGACTGCGCCTGGAGCAGGAAGGAGGAGAAGTCCGGCGTGTTGAGCGGATGCTTGACGCCGCCGACAACCTTACCGCCATTGGCCAGCACCACCGCCGTCGTGTCGCGCTCGAGCGCCGCGCCGAAGGCGTAGTCGGCAGTCAGGAAGAACCAGGTGTCGCCGCCCGCCTTCACCAGCGCTTGGCCCGTGGTATGGGCGAGCATATAGGTGTCATAGGTCCAGTGCACGGTGTTGGGCGAGCACTGCGCATTGGTGAGATCGGAGGTCGCAGCACCCGAATTGATGTAGACCCCGTTCTTCTCCTTGATGACGTTGTTGACGGCCAGCGCCACGCCGGAATTCGGCACGTCGACGATGACATCGACCTTGTCGACGTCGAACCATTGCCGCGCGATCGCGGTGCCGATGTCCGGCTTGTTCTGGTGATCACCGGAGATGATGTCGATCTTCCAGCCCTTGGCAACAAGGCCGGAATCCTCGACCGCCATTTGCGCCGCCAGCGTCGAGCCGGGGCCGCCGAGATCGGCGTAGAGACCGGACTGATCGGACAGCGCGCCGATCTTGACGGTCTTGTCCTGTGCGCAAGCGGCGCCCACTGCTGTGAGCGACAGCGCGGTGCCGAGCAGAAATGACGCAATTGACCTGGTCTTCATGCAACTTTCCTTTTTTGAAGTTTCTCGTTGGCAGTTCTAGACGCCGAGATAGGCGTGGAGCTTGTCCATATTGGCAGCAAGCTCCGCATTGGAGAATCCGTCAATGATCTTGCCATGCTCGACGACATAATAGCGGTCGGCGACCGTGGAGGCGAAGCGGAAGTTCTGCTCGACCAGCAGGATGGTAAAACCCTCCTTCTTCAGCCGCGCAATGGTATGGCCAATCTGCTGGATGATGACGGGTGCAAGACCTTCCGTCGGCTCGTCCAGCATGAGGAAGCTCGCGCCGGTGCGCAGGATGCGCGCAATTGCCAGCATCTGCTGCTCGCCTCCGGAGAGTTTTGTCCCCTGGCTGCTCAGGCGTTCCTTGAGGTTCGGAAACAGCTCGAAGATCTGGTCGAGCGACAGCCCCCCGGCCCGCACGATCGGCGGCAGCATCAGGTTCTCGCGCACGTCGAGGCTCGCGAAGATGCCGCGCTCCTCGGGGCAGAAGGCAATCCCCATGCGGGCTATCTTGTCCGAGGTCGCGCGGATGATCTCCTGGTTGTTGAACCGCACCGAGCCGGTGCGCTTGCCGATGACGCCCATGATCGACTTCAGCGTGGTCGTCTTGCCGGCGCCGTTGCGCCCGAGCAACGTGACGACCTCGCCCGCATTCACGTCGAAATTGATCCCGTGCAGGATGTGGGACTCGCCGTACCAGGCCTCTAAGTTGCGCACCTGGAGGATATTGCCGCCGGTCGTTGCAGCCTTCGCCGGTGCCTCGGCGATCGCAGTGTCAGGCATGACCGGCTCCCAGATAGGCTTCCTTGACGCGCTCGTCCTTGGTGAGCTCGCTATAATGGCCTTGAGCAAGCACCTGCCCGCGCGTCAACACGGTAATGATGTCGGAAAGATTGGCCACGACGCTCAAATTATGCTCGACCATCAGGATGGTGTATTTCGCGGAGATGCGCTTGATCAGCGCCGCGATCTTGTCGATGTCCTCGTGGCCCATGCCGGCCATCGGCTCGTCCAGCAGCATCATCTCCGGATCGAGCGCGAGCGTGGTTGCGATCTCGAGTGCGCGCTTGCGCCCATAGGGCATCTCGACCGCGGGCGTGTTGGCAAACTCGCTGAGGCCGACATCGTACAACAACTCGCGCGCGCGATCGTTGAAACGGTTGAGCACGGACTTGGAGCGCCAGAAATCGAACGAGCTGCCGTGCTGGCGCTGAAGCGCAACACGCACGTTTTCCAGCGCCGTGAGATGCGGAAACACCGCCGAGATCTGGAACGAGCGCACCAATCCCATGCGCGCGACGTCGGCCGGCGCCATCGCGGTGATGTCCTGGCCTTTGTAGAGGATTTTTCCGGCAGACGGCCTGAGGAACTTGGTCAGGAGATTGAAGCACGTCGTCTTCCCGGCCCCGTTCGGACCGATCAACGCGTGAATGCTCCCACGGCGGACCTTGAGGGCGACATCGCGGACGGCGAAGAATCCCGCGAACTCCTTGGTCAGCCCTTCCGTTTCGAGAATGAACTCATCGGCCAAACAAATTTCCCCCTGCCCGCGCGACGCGCTGGCCGCGCGTGGCTTTGCTTATTGCTATCGGCTTTCCGGAAGCCTTGGAGCCCTTTCCGGAACGCCGCCTCCGGCGGCGGAATATGCCGGAGGTGACGGGGGTTAGGCAAGGCGGAAAGCTGTGCCGGTCACATTGCCGACCCGCGGGACAGATGCTCCCTTAGTCGAAGACATTGATGTCGCACCTGCCGATGACCTCGCGCGCAAAGCACCGGTCATCCAAGCCGTCGTTAACGGTCTTTCGCAGGCTCCGCCAGCCCGCTCCGTCAGTCGCCAATCGATCAGGCAACGTGATCTCCTGAACCAACCGATGACAGAATCACCCACGTCATCGCGTCAACGAAGACGATCAGCGAAGCTCGCCTTTAGCGTTTCTTGGCGCCGACTTCCTTGGCATAGATGTCCGGCTTGAATCCGACCAGGAGCTTGCCGCCCGTCTCGAGGACGGGCCGCTTGATCATCGAGGGTTGCGCCAGCATCAATGCGAGCGCCTTCTTTTCGTTGAGGCCCTCCCTGTCGGCCTCGGCAAGCTTCTTGAAGGTGGTGCCAGCACGGTTGAGCAACGTCTCCCAGCCGACCTTTTCGCTCCACGCCTTGAGCTTCTCTTTCTCGACGCCAGCGGCCTTGTAGTCGTGGAAATCATAGGCCACTCCGTTGGAATCCAGCCAAGCGCGCGCCTTCTTCATGGTGTCGCAGTTTTTGATGCCATAAATGGTGGTGGGCAAGGCCGCTCCTCATGCATGGGTCGCGTGACGATGATCGGCGTTGTACGAAACTACGGCGCGCCCCACAATATTCGCCACCCAGCTCGCCACACGGATTTCACCATGCACGTCAATCACGATTCCACTGCCGCCGCGGCGCCGACCATCGACTTCGACACGTTTCTGAAGGTCGACATCCGCGTCGGCACCATCGTCGACGCAAAACCGTTCCCCGAAGCGCGCAGGCCTGCATGGCGGTTGTGGATCGATTTCGGCCCCGTGATCGGCGTGCGCAAGAGCTCGGCGCAGATCACCGAAAACCATCCGTTGGAAACGCTGGTGGGACAGCAAGTCGCAGCCGTCGTCAATTTTCCTCCGCGCCAGATCGGGCCGGTTGTCTCCGAGGTGTTGACGCTCGGCTTCCCCGACGCCGAGGGCAAGGTCGTGCTGATGCAGCCGAGCAAACCCGTGCCGAACGGCGGCCGGCTGTTCTAGCCACCTCAGTCCACCAGCCAACGTAACGTCGTTCGATTTCTGGCATGCCAGCGATGGCCGGCTTGACGAGGTCGATCGTCAGTGATAAAATGACTGACTGATCGGTTTTTATAATTTCGTTCTCCTCGAACGAAGAAGGATAAAGCTCAATCAAAACGATCATCTGGTCAGTTATTTAGCGAGCGAGCCGTCATGCCGAAGATCAGCGAAAGACAGCGTGAGAACCGCCGCCAGCAGATTCTCGAGGCCGCCCTCGCCTGCTTTTCCGAAAACGGCTTCCACCAGACCGGCATGGCCGACATCGTCAAACGGTCCGGGCTGAGCCACGGGGCCGTCTACCTCTACTTCCAGAGCAAGGACGATCTCATCGAGGCGCTGGCCGACGACCGGCATCGCCGCGAGGCCGTGCTCAACTCGGTCGCGCATGGGTCGGCCGATCCGCTGGAGCATTTGCAGGCGCTGGTCCGCGTCTACGCGCAATGGCTCACCGATCCCGCCGGCGAGGCGCGCCGGCGCGTCGGAATCCACGGCTGGGCCGAGGCCCTGCGCAACCGCCGCGTCCGCGCCAGCGTCGTCGAAGGCATCGACATGCCACGCGCGCTGATCATCGCGTTGGTCGAGCGGGCCCAGCACGATGGCCTCATCAAGCGCGATCTCGGCGCGGATGCGATCGCACGCGTGCTGATCGCGATCTTCCAGGGCTTCGTACTGCAGAAATGCTGGGGCGAGGAGCTCGACATCAATGCCTGCATGGCGGCCGTCACCGGCGTGATCGACGGCTTCCGCACCACCAAACCCGACGTCGAACGAACGACCAGGGCTTGAATGATGTCCTGGATCCATGACCTGCTCGCAGGTGTCGGCGTAGGCCTCGTCGGAGGGGTGACGTCGGGCTTCATGGGCACGAGCCCTGGTGGCGGTCTCGTGATCTTCTGCGTGCTGCTGCTTGGCGCGGAGCAGCACATCGCCCAGGGTACTTCGCTAATCGCCCAGGTGCCTCCGACGGGCCTCGCCGGGGTGCGCCGCTACTGGCAGAGCGGTAATCGCAGCCCGTTGCAATGGATCGCCTGGATCGGCACAGGATTTCTCGTCGGCGGTGCGAGCGGCGGTTACACCGCGGCCGCGGTGTCCGACTCGGTCTTGCAATGGACCTACGTCGTCTACCTCGTTGCGCTCATCGCAGCGCTCGTTCTGCGGCGTGACCGCAAGGACGCCAGTAGCGAGGTTGGTGATCCCGACAAATTGCCCGGGCTCCCACTGTTCCTCATCGGCACGCTGGCCGGCTTCTCCTCCGGCTTCATGGGCATCGGCGGCGGACTTGCGATCACTGTCGGCCTCGCCGCGGGCCTGCGCGTGCCGCAGCATCAGGCCCAACTCGTCAGCCTCATCTTCTCGGTCATCCCGACCAACATTCCGGCGGCCTGGATCTACTGGAGCAAGGGGCTCGTGGTCGGTTGGCCGGCCATCATCGGTATTCTCGCCGGCCTTTGGATCGGCACCGATCTCGGCGCACGCATGGCCAATGGCGTGAGCAAATCGGTGCTGCGCCGGATCATGATCGGGCTCGTCTCGCTGATGGCACTCTACATGACCTGGAAGGCGTTGAGCTGATTCAGGGCCGCTTCGGAATGTTCAACCCGCGCTGTACGGCCGGACGCACAAGGCCGCGTTCGAGCCAGGCCGCGACCGACTTGAACTGGCTGAATTCGACGAGATCGCCAGCGCCATAGAATCCGATGAGATTGCGAACCCAGCCGAGCATGGAAATGTCGGCGATGGTGTAGTCGTCGTCCATGAACCACTGCCGGCCCGCAAGATGCATCTCCATGACACCGAGCAGGCGCTTGGACTCGCCCACGTAGCGCTCGAGCGGCCGCTTGTCCTCAAAATCCTTGCCGGCGAATTTGTGGAAGAAGCCGACCTGGCCGAACATCGGCCCGATGCCGCCCATCTGGAAATGCACCCACTGGATGGTCTGGTAGCGGCGCGCCGCGTCCTGCGGCAGAAGCTTGCCGGTCTTCTCGGCGAGGTATTGCAGGATCGCACCGGATTCGAACAGCGGCAACGGCCTGCCGCCGGGACCGTTGGGATCGAGGATCGCCGGAATCTTGCCGTTCGGATTGAGCGAGAGGAATTCCGCCGTCTTCTGGTCGTCCTTGCCGAAGTCGACGAGATGCACCTCGTAAGGCAGCCCGATCTCCTCGAGCATGGTCGAGACCTTGACGCCGTTCGGCGTCGGCAGGGAGTAGAGTTGAAGGAGTTCGGGATTCTTCGCGGGCCAGCGTTTGGTGATGGGGAAGGTTGAGAGATCGGACATCAGGACCTTGGATGCGTGTGTTGGAGCGCATCTAATGTAGGCGAGGCGTGGAACGACGCAAGATCACTGGTTGTGCCTGCACGTTCTGGTCACGAGGTCCGGCGCGGGGCGGCCCGACGCATCTATGGTGGCAGCCTCATCATCGCTGCGATCGGAGTCATCGTCTCATGTTGCAGCCGATACTCCATGAACCATTGCCCCGTCACCAGCAACATCGCCGTAAAGGCGATCGCAAGCATCGCGGTCGCCAATTGGCTGACATCGTTCATTGCATTTGTCCCTCAGCAAAACTTGATGTCTAAACGCTGGCTCGTTCTGCATGTTCCCTGCTCCCGCGAAAAGATTGCCACTCTTTCCCATTCCGAATACCAGGCGGGCACTCTGTTCCGACCCCAGAGCGAGGGACCATTGAGCCATGCCGGCGTTATCGGGAGATGAACATCGAGAAGCACGCCTTGCTCGATCACGCCGAGCGCTGTCGCCGGGTCGCGGACGACCTTGCCCATAACGAAGCCGTGCGACGGCTGCGGGCGATGGCCGAGGAGTATGAAGCCAGAGCTTTGAGGCTGGAGCACCAGGAAGGTCAACTTCGGCAGCATCTCAAGCAGCGCCGTGCGTGTCTCGGCCGCACCGAAGGTCGAAGCGATCGGGGAGCTGATTGCTCTCAATAGTTGATCTCCATCCGCAACCCGCGCGGATCAGGATCTTCGCCATCGAGGCGTCTGGTGCTGTCACGCGCAGCGATCGCGCAGGCACATGCATCGATCAGATCGTCACGCCCGATGCCGGTGCCGTGACGCTGCATCAGCCATTTCCGGAGCTTGGCAAAGCCCTGCTTCTCCAGCAGTTGAATGCGCCGTTCGCGCCCGGTCGCCGATGTCTTTCGTTCCAGCCTGCACTCGCCCGCGAGAGTCCAGAAGATCAACTCCGGATGCGCTTCGCAGATCGTCGTCTGACGCTCCGGTGTCATGACATCATCGAGCTCTCTGATCTTGTCCCTGATGTTCCAGAGCTGGCACGACACGCCCTTGTCGCCCCGCTGCCAATAATGCCGGTTCGCGGCTGCCATGTCCGGAAACGTCCAGAGATCGCGACGCGCGCCAAGAAAGACGGCAGCGCCGATCAGCTCGCGGGCACGAAGATCGCAGACCCGATAGCCTGTCTCCTTCAATCCGATGGGCATGTCGATCATCGCGCGCTGGTGTGGGATGGCGAGCAAGCGCGTGAGGCCCGGCGCATAGTCGAACCCATGATCGCCACGCCCATCAATCCAGGCCGCGACCCACCCCAACCGAAAGCCGTCCAGGCCGAGATAGTTTGGCATCCCCTCTTCCGCCTGCTTCATGTCTTCGAGCACGCTTGAACATCCGCAAGTTGCGAGCGTATGTCCCGCGCCCTCGCGAACACTTCCGTTCGCGAAACGACCATGAACCGAGTGATGAACCACCGCTACGAAAGATTTGCGCGACTGTCGAACGGTCTCGGACCGATCGATAGCGCATGCCCGGCTCATGGGAGCGATCTCGCTTGAAAGCGAGATCGACAGTCCGCTTCTCACGACCCTCCCGAGCCAGCCGCTCCGGAGGGTTTTTTGTTGCCAGCCGCGCGGCCCGTTCGAACTTCCCGGCAAATGCCGGAACGGGAGACCCGGATCCCGGGGCTCGCGCTCGAGAGGCGCGTGCCCAAGCGCGCGGGGCCTGCCGGAGGGAACGAGGCGATGAGCCGGACACCGATGGCAGAGCGAACCCGAATGATTCGCAAACAGCGGCGCGTTGACAGCGCCGCGATAGAATTTTCGTGAATCGGTTTGCCGCGATCTTCGCGGCTCAACCGACGCTGGTGGTGAAGATGTCGGATACTTCCTCCACGGTGAAGCGGGTTCGAATCCCGCCTTTGACGCACGCACCGGGATGCGGCCTCGGAAAGGCTTGCACGCGGCCCGGCGCAGTTTCTCTCCGCAAGGAGAGCGCTGTGTTGCTGTCACTTAAAGCCGATATCGCCCGTTCCCCAGGGTACCCATCTAGGCCGATGCGAATGCTTCGGCGCAGTCGGGAATGACGCGCGCGGAGGCCGCGTGCAGCCTTGCGATCCTCGCCCGCGGTCTGCGGTGAGGTCGAGATCTTCACCTTCAGCAGTGAGGTGGTGAAGGTCCCTCCCCGCCGCGGCTTTGCGCTGAGGGATGCGATCATCAACTCGCAGGCTCATAGCGGGACCTATCTCGGCAAGGCGGTGTCCGAGATCGACCGCAAGGGCGACCGCCTGATCGTCTTCACCGACGAGCAGAGCCACGACCGCGTGCCGGATCCTGCGGCGAGCGGAACGCTGGTCAACATCGCCTCGTATCAACACGGCGTCGGCCACGGCGGCTGGACCCGCGTCAACGGCTTCTCGGAGGCCGTGGTCGCGTGGATCGCGGCGTCGGAGACGACGCTGCACTGATGCGTCCCACGAACGACCCGGGCGCGGCATCCCGCGCCCGGGTCACTTGGTTTGACGATCTTGCGCTCTTACGCTTGGCCTTCACCCACGCGAGACAGCCTGGCGCGGCTACCGACCAACTTCAGCCAGGGCGCCAGATGGACGGCACTCATCAGCAGGTACATCGGGACCATTCCACCGAACGGCGACGCCCCCGCTGTCGAACACAACGCATCCGGCGATCCGCCGCCAAGAACGGCCGTCAGCAGCGCCATGATCGCGAAGGTCGGCGCGGCCGCGAGGCGTAGCCAATTGGCCGCGCCGATCGCCGCGGTCTTGCTCACGACTTTGCGCTCTGTTTGCGGAACGCCGCCTCTCCGGCATCCGACACCTCGACCCATCTCTTGTCGGGCGCCGCACCTGCCTCGTAGTTGTCATGCCAGTTCCACCACTTGTAGGTCGGCGTCTGGGGATAGCCCTCGGGCGAGTCTTCCCACACCTCTTGCCGGCCGAGCGGCGTGATGTCGAGGTAGTTCCAGGTACCTCCCATCTGCTCATCGCCGCGGTTGTTGATGAAATAGGTGCGGAAGATTTTGCTGCCGTCGCGGAAAAACACGTTGGTGCCGTGCCATTCGCCGACGCCGAAGTCAGCGTCGAAGCTGTCCGTGATCGTGTACCAGGGCATCTCCCATCCCATCCGCGCCTTGAGGCGTGCGATGTCCGCCTGCGGCGCACGCGAGACAAAGACGAGCGTGGTATCGCGCGCGTTCAGATGAGCGAGATGGGCGACCTGGTCGGCCACCATGGAGCAGCCACGGCAGGCGTGGTCCGGCCAGCCAAACACGCCCGGCTCGAAGAATGCGCGGTAGACGATGAGCTGATGTCGGCCCTCGAACAAGTCGAGCAAGCTCGCTTTACCCGTGGGTCCCTCGAACGCGTAACTCTTCTCCACCGCGAGCCACGGCATCCGCCGCCGCTCAGCGGCCAGTGCGTCACGGGCTCGGGTTGCAGCCTTCTCCTTGACGAGCAACTGCTGACGCGCAGCTTCCCACTCCTGCGCCGAAACGACATGAGTCTGCATAGCTGACCTCCTGTTTGTTGTTTGGTGCGTTCCGTCAGGCCGGCAGCCGCCGGTCGTAGTCCTGCTGAAGCCGGGCCCAGCCATCCCAGAACGGCGCCGGCTCCTCGCCGGAGATCCGCGCGACCAGAATGTCGAGATGCATGTGCCAACCGGCGCCGACCTTGAGCATGGTCGGGCGGTCGGGCAGACGACGATGGATCACGGTGAGCACCACGCCCTTTCCCTTCGGCTCCAGCTCGAAGGTCACGTCGCCGCTGTTGCTCCAGGCAATCGAAAGCTTTCGCGGCGGATCGCACTCGGTAATCCGACTCTGCATCCGATGCTCTTCGGGAAAGCCGGCCGGGCGCCTGCTCGGGGGATCGTTGAGCTCATCGTTGCGCCAGACGAGCTCGAAGGGCGCTCCGACCCTGGTCTCCATCACGCCCGCCGCCAGCCATTTGCTGCGAAGGTCGCTGTCGGTGAGATACGCCCAAACGCGCTCGATCGGGCCGGGCAGCAGGCGCTGAAGCTTCAGCGTCGTCGGTTCGATCAGTTCGCCATAGGCATCGGGCTTGGTCTTTGCATCCATCGTTCTGCTCCTCACTTCTTTTTTGCCTTCGCCTCGTCTTCGGCGCGCAGCAACGCCTCCAGCGAGTCGAGCCTGTCATTCCAGAAGCGTTCGTAACGTCGCAACCAGGCATCGGCTTCGGCGAGCCGTGCAGCTTGCAGCCGACACAGATGGGTACGGCCGCGGATCGTGCGTGTGACGAGGCCTGCATTCTCGAGCACCCGAACGTGCTTCGAGGCACCCGCGAAACTCATGCTGAACGGTGTCGCAAGCTCCCCGATCGTGAGCTCCCGTTCCGCCAGATGACCAAGCATTGCCCGCCGCGTTGGATCCGCGAGGGCATGAAAAACGGCGTCTAGATGCGAGAATTGCTCAACCATATGGTTTAACATAATCGGTCGGGATCGATTGTCAACCGATCGGTTTAATTATTTTTGAGTTCCGGCGGCTCTGGGCAACTCGAGCCAGCCGGCAAGGACCCGAGCGAGCCAGACGGCGCGCGCGGAATGAAGTAGGAGCAAGACCATGCGACGACCCGACCCCTACCAGGAACGTGCCCGCGAACTGTGCCTCGCCGCCGGCGTCGATCCGGATTCGCGCGTTGGCGAAGGACGCGGCCAGCCGGCCTGGTGTCTCTGTCGAGATGCCGCGCGGAAGGAGCAGCTGGCACGCGAGACCAGCGCGGCCGCGAGCGAGATCGCGAACCTCCGCCCGCAAGATGATCGCTTCAAGAATGCACCGCTGAAGATCTTCGGCGAGCATGATGAGGCGACCGTGGCGCAGATGCGCAACTGCATGGCGGTCGGCAACGTCGTATCCGGCGTGATCTGCGCCGACGGCCATCTCGGCTACGCCCAGCCGGTCGGCGGGGTCATCGCGTATGAGAAGCAGATCAGCATCTCCGGCGTCGGCTTCGACATCGGCTGCGGCAACATGGCTGCGCGTCTCGACACGTGTTTCGAGAACATCTCGGCGATCGTACCCACGATCATCCGCGACGTCGCGAAGACGATCTCCTTCGGGGTCGGCCGGGCCAATGCCGAGCGCGCCGAGCAGGAGCTGTTCGACGATGGCGATGCGTGGCGTGAGAGCGATATGGAAGCGCATCGGCAGAGGCAAATAGTAAAGTGGGAGGCGATGCCTCCCACTTCGTTTGCGCCGTTCGCTTCCAGCGATCTTCGCGGGGGCGTTAGCCTGCCCCAAGCGCCTCATAAGCGAGGCGCTTGAACTCAAAGAAGAACGGATTCCAGAAGCCCATCGCGCGCTGCGCCATCAGCACGCCGGCCGTATTGGCCGCTGGGCATATCCACCAATGTGTGCCGGCGACGCCGCCCCACTGGAATTCGCCAGTCGAATTCGGGGGATCAAAGGGCGACGGTGCGAAGGTGACGGCGCCGCCGAGCCCAAATCCCTTGCCGGGAATGGTCCCGAGGTTCGCAAAACGGATGGTCTGGCCATTGCCAAGCTGGTTCGTCATCATCTGCCGCAGCGTCTCGGGCTTCAAGAGTTCGCCCGATCCCGGCAACAGCGCCCGCACCAGCGCGAGCATATCCGGCAGGGTAGAGACCAGCCCGCCGCCGCCCGACAGCCGCGGGAACGGCCGGCGATAGGCTTGCGGATAGGGCTGATCGTCGATCCGCCAGAGGCCCGGTTTCATCGGATCGAGCACATCGGCGCCGCGATAATAGGCGACCAGCCTGCCCTGCTCGGCTTTCGGCACGGAAAAAACGGTATCGACCATGCCGAGTGGATCGAAGATGCGCGCCTTGAAGAAGGCATCGAGCGCCTTGCCGGAGACGACCTCCACGACACGGCCGAGCACGTCGGTCGCAACCGAATATTCCCAGCCAGTGCCGGGATGATAGGACAGCGGAAGCCTGGCGAGCCCATCGATCATGTCGCCGAGCGACGTCAGCGGATTGAGGACGCGCGCCTCGTTGTAACCCTTGAACAGCACCGTGCCGGGATCAAATAACCCGTAGCTCAGGCCCGATGTATGCGTCAGCAACTGGCGGATCGTGATCGGGCTGCGCGCCGGTTCGACGTCGGCGAGGCTCGTCGCCCTCTGCTTCAGCACCTTGCGATTGCCGAGTTGCGGCAGGAATTTCTCGATCGCGTCGTCAAGGCCGATGCGGCCCTCCTCGACCAGCAGCATGATCGCGCAAGTGACGACGATCTTGGTGTTGGAAAACGCGCGGAAGATGTGATCGGGCCGAAGCGCCACGTTCGCCTCGCGATCAGCCAGCCCTACGCATTGCTGGTCGACGACATCCCGCCCGCGCAGCACCGCCCAGGACACACCGGCGACGATCTCCTGATCGACGTAGCGCTGCATTGCCGTCCGTGCGGCGGAAAATTTGGGTGTCCTGGCGTCCATCTGCTGCTGTCTCCGTGAGCTGGTTGACATCGATACAACGCCGAATCCCCGGCAGGAAAGCCCTTCCTTCAAGCTGGCGCCGGTGCATGCCAGCGCCGACATTTTTGTTTCGCCGCGTGTTCATTTGGATGCGAGCAACAGAGCGAAAAGCTCTGCAACCTTCCAGGCAAGCGCCCGGCAAGAGCGCGTTAAGGGCGCGACCTTTAGCCTCACACCCATGTTAGGCGTATCTCAATCCAATCAACGGTGACCGGCAATGACCTCGATCGCTGCTACATCTACCAGCTCCTATTCGCCGCTTGATCTGCTCAAGAGCGAGCTCACCAAGGAAGTCTCCGCGGGCACGATCAGCTCGAGCGACGAGTCTGCACTCTCGTCCGCGCTCGATGACATCGATTCCGCACTCAAGAGCGACGGCTCCAGTTCGAGCTCCTCGACGCCGCCTTCGCCCGACGAGATGCAGTCGAAAATTGACAATCTCATCCAGAACGAGGTGTCGAGCGGCAAGCTCACCAGCGATCAGGCGGATGAGCTGAAAAACGTGTTCGCCAATACGTTCTCCAATGGTGCCGGCGCTCCTCCTCCCCCGCCGGATGCGAGCAGTGACTCATCGAGCACGAGCAGCACCGACTCCAGCTCCTCGTCCACCAGCAGCGCTGACCTGATGAAAGAGCTGATCGCACTGCTTCAGAATGCGACCAGCCAGTCGACCTCCTACAGCTCCAGCGGCAACGTGTCGTCCTCCTCCGCGTCGAGCTCACTGCTCGTCGACTACAAGACCTGAGCGCGAGGCAGGGAAGGCTCGGTCCCAGGCCTACCGAGCCTCATCCCTCTTTCTGCAACACGGTCACATGCAGGCGACGGTGGATTCGCATCCCATGCCGCTGATAGAGCGCGATCGCAGATGCATTGTTGGAAAACACGTGCAGGAAGGGAATTTCGCCTCGCGCCACGATATGGCGCGCAATCGCTCCAAGCAGCGTCTGCGCATAGCCGCGGCCGCGGTGATCGGGATGCACACAGATTGCCGTCATCTCCGTGAAATTGCCGGGCTTCATCCGTTCACCGGCCATCGCGACCAGGTCACCACCGACACGGATGCCGAGAAAGGTTCCGAGCTCGTGCGTCCGTTTGCTGAACGGACCGGGCCTGGTCAACGCGGTCAATGCCACCATCGCCGGAACGTCATCGACCCCGAGCGTGACGATCTCGGCATCATGGAGCGGGCTTTCGACGGGCGTGCCGATCATCTGCTCGCCGGTCTCGGCGAGCAGCGTCTTGAATCCGGCCGGCGCGACCACTGCGTCATGCGTGAACAGCACGACAAATTCGGACGGCGACATCAACTCGGCGAGTTCCGCGTAGCTTGCTGGCGACAGATCGACCACGTCGGCGAAGGGTCCGATCGCCGAGGGAAAGCGCAGCGCCCGCGCACCGCCTTGCGCCAGATGCCACTGTCGTGTCGTCAGCGCGTTCCAGATTGGTCGGTCCAGCAGCGCCAAATCGGAATCGGACACGGGCTCTATTCCTTGTCGAGGCTTACGATCACCGCCGCATTGGCGATGATGATGGCGTCGCTGCCCTGCTCGGCCGGAATTTCGAGACCGCCCTTGACTGCTTTCACAGTCACCGTGCCGTAAGGCAGCTCCTTGGCCACCGCGACCTTGTCGACCGCTTCAGGATTCGGCACCCCGATGGTGACGTCGACGAACATGTCGTTGGCGGTCTTGCCGAGCATACGAAAGAATCCGAGGCTGGAATGCCTGATCGCATCCGACACCGCGCGCCTGGCCGCCTTGGTCGCATCCTTGCCATGGACGTCGACCCCCATGCCCATCTCTGTGATACAGCGTACGCGGGTCATTTCCAGTCCTGTTGTTGGTAGTTCCGACGCGCAAGCTTCGGCGATCTAGCTGGTCGGCACAAGCGCCTTTTCGCGCGGGAAATAGGCGTTGCGGTCCTCCTCCTGCGCATTGACGACGGCGCGAATCCGCAACAGGTCCTTGCGCGCGACAAGGCCGACCACCCGATGCGCCTCGCGATCGACGACCGGAATGCGGCCGAG
This sequence comes from Bradyrhizobium sp. UFLA05-89, assembly GCF_059803475.1. Classification (NCBI taxonomy): domain Bacteria; kingdom Pseudomonadati; phylum Pseudomonadota; class Alphaproteobacteria; order Hyphomicrobiales; family Nitrobacteraceae; genus Bradyrhizobium; species Bradyrhizobium sp. UFLA05-89. The sequence goes on from NZ_JBANBA010000007.1 coordinate 130,582, forward strand.
ATCGGAGGCAACCATGAGATCGGCGACCCGCCCCAGCACTTCATCGGGATAGGCGACAGCGGCTGATGTATCGGACACGACGTCGTCGAGAGTCGCGCTCTGGTGATCGCCCTCGGTGCGCCAGCGCAACACGTCGGCGCGCGTCACCATTCCGGCGAGACGGCCATTCGCGGTCACGACCGGATAAGACTTGTGCCGCCGCTCCTCCGACGTGAAGAGCTTGACCGCTGCGTCGACGGGCATGTCGACCGGCAGGGTGTCGACGCTCTTCACCATGACATCCGCAACGCGCAACAGTTCGAACGGATCGACGGTGTATTCGCGCGTGATGTGCTGGCCGCGTCGCGCGATCTTCTCGGTGAGGATCGAACGCTTGAGCAGCAGCACCGTGACGGCGTGCGCCGCCCCGGTCGCGGCCAGCAGCGGCAGCAGCATGTCGTGATTGCCGGTCAGTTCGACAGCAAACATCACGCCTGTCAGCGGCGAGCGCATCGTGCCGCCCATCATCGCAGCCATACCGACCAGCGCCCAGAACGACCCGCCACCAGGCAGCATCTGCCCCTCTAGCCACCCGGCGGCTCCGCCGAGAATAAGCAACGGCGCCAGCACGCCACCCGACGTCCCCGAAGCCAGCGCAACGACCCAGATCACAGACTTCACGAGCAATATCCTGATCGCCTCATTGCGCATCATGTGGCCCGAGAGGAGATCGGCGATGACATCGTAGCCGACACCGAGCGCACGCGGATCGATGAGACCGCCGAGCCCGACCACGAGACCGCCCAGCATCGGCCACCACATCCAGTGCAACGGCACATGGTCGAACAGATCCTCAGCCGCGTAGAGCAGCCGCGTCATCAGTCCGGACTGGAGGCCTGCAACGATGCCGACACCGATCGCGACCGCCAGCCCCCACCACGGCAGATCGGGCCGCTCCGCGAACGGAAACAACGGACCCGTCCCGAACAGCAGGGGACGCCACGCTGCCGAAACGACCGCGCCCGTGACCACGGGCAGAAAGCTGCGCGGCTTCCATTCGAACAACAGGAGCTCGACTGCAAGCAGCACCGCCGCAATCGGCGTGCCGAAGATCGCTGTCATGCCTGCGGCGGCACCGGCGACCAGCAACGTCTTGCGCTCGGCGGCCGTGAGGTGGAAGCACTGGGCGAAGATCGAGCCGATCGCGCCGCCGGTCATGATGATCGGCCCTTCGGCGCCGAACGGCCCGCCGCTGCCTATCGAAATGGCTGACGACAGCGGCTTGAGGATCGCCACTTTCGGCTGCATCCGGCTGCCGCCGATCAGGATCGCTTCGATCGCCTCGGGGATGCCATGGCCGCGGATCTTCTCGGAGCCGAAACGCGCCATCAGTCCGATAGCGAGGCCACCGAGCGCGGGCGCCAACACCATCCACAGCCCCGGCCGGGCGTTCGCCAGCGAGACGCTCTCGGTGCTGAAATGGCCGAACCAGATGAGGTTCGTCACCAAGGCAATCAGCTTCAAGAGCACCCATGCGGCCCCCGCCCCGAGGCTACCGACAGCCAGGGCCATGCCGATCAGCACCAGGACGCGGGCGTCCGCCGTGAAATCTCCGGGCTTGCCGCGATGACGCGGAAGCCCGCGGGCTATGTCGGGGGTCTGGCGCATGACTACTCTTGGGAGGATTATGACGCCACGCCAATATATCGTGACACGATATATATCAAGGGAATGGCTGGCATGATTTCCCGTCCCACCCGCGGGGATCTAGCGAAAACTACGGCTTCCCGCCGTGCTCGTCGCGGGTCCTGAGTTCATCGACCAACACCCGCACGTTCTCCGAATAGTCGATCGGGATCGAGATCAGGTGAACGCCACCGTCGCTGAAGGCAGCGTCGAGCGTCGGCATGAAACTGTCAATCGTCTCGATGCGGTGGCCCTTGGCGCCGTAGGATTTCGCGTACAGGACGAAGTCGGGATTGCCGAACGTCAGGCCGAAATCGGCAAAGTGATCGACTGCCTGCTTCCACCGGATCATGCCGTAGGCATTGTCCTGAAGGATCAGCACGACGAGGTTGAGCTTGAGCCGGACGGCGGTCTCCATCTCCTGGCTGTTCATCATGAAGCCGCCATCGCCGGCGACCGCCAGCACGCGGCGTTCGGGATACAACATCGCGGCCATCATCGCCGATGGCAGGCCCGCGCCCATCGTCGCCAGCGCATTGTCGAGCAGCAGCGTATTGGCGACCCTGGTGCGGTAGTTGCGTGCAAACCAGATCTTGTACATGCCGTTGTCGAGCGCGACGATGCCGTTTTCCGGCATCACCTGACGTATGTCGTGCACAATTCGTTGCGGCGTCGGCGGCCAGCGCGATTCAGTCGCGCGATCGGCGATATGGCTGAGAATCTGCTCGCGCAACGGCAACAGCGCGCCGGCATCCGGCAGTCGGCCTTCGAGGCGGTCGGCCAGCAATTCGAGGCTCGGCCCGACGTCGCCGACGACCTCCGCATCGGGAAAATAGACCTGCTCGACGCTTGCCGGCGTATAGCTGACGTGGATCACCTTCGGACCCGACGGCCCCATGATGAAGGGCGGCTTCTCGATCGCGTCGTGGCCGATTGCGATGATCAGGTCGGCGGCGTCGATGGCCTCGTGGACATAGTCACGTTCGGATAACGCCGTGGTGCCCATATAGAGATTGGTGCCGCCGGGAACGGTGCCCTTGCCCATCTGCGTGGTGAAGAACGGGATCTGCGTCCGCCGCACGAAATTCGCGATGCCGTGGGTCGACCGCGGCCGACTGGTCGCCGCGCCCATCATGACCAGCGGGCGTTTCGCCGCCAAAATCATCTCGGCGGCGCGATCGAGCGCGGCACGATGGGCGACGGGAATCTCGATCGGGTGCACGGGGACCACCGGCACGGACGCCACCTCCTCGCCCGCGACGTCCTCGGGCAGTTCGAGATGCACCGGTCCCGGCCGCTCCTCCATCGCAACGCGGAAGGCATCGCGGACCACGGTCGGAATGCTCGACGCGCTGACAATCTGCCGCGCCAGTTTTGTCAGTGGCTTCATGCTCGCAACGACATCGACGATCTGGAAGCGCGCCTGCCGGCTGCTCATGATCGCCTTCTGGCCCGTGATCATGATCATCGGCATCGCGCCGAGATGCGCATAGGCCGCTCCCGTCGACAGGTTGAGCGCACCCGGGCCGAGGGTGGAGAGACAGACGCCGGGCTTGCCGGTCAGCCGGCCATGGGTCGCGGCCATGAAGGCTGCGGCCTGCTCGTGGCGGGTCAGGATCAGTTCGATTTTGGAGTTGCGCAAGGACTCGACCAGATCGAGATTTTCCTCGCCGGGAACGCCGAAGATGCGGTCGACGCCCTCATTCTCGAGGGCAGCAACAAACAGATCCGATCCCTTCACCATCCGTGCCTGGCCGCTCATGTCGCCTCCCCTCAACAATGTCTCCGGCGTTCCGCCGGCAAACTTGAACGGCATGGTAGCCGTCCGTCATGACAACTCCACTCACAATGCGGCGCGCCGCCTCACGCACCGCGTCCGCGAGGACGATCGCCCGACGTCACGATCCCCGCCGATAACGTGACGAGGCACAAGAGCGCGCCGAGCATGGCGAACGCCATCGGCAGGCTCGCGATCCGTGCCACGAATCCGACGCCCGCAGGGCCGACCAGAACACCGGCATAGCCCGCGGTGGTGATTGCAGCGACGGCAAGTCCCGTGGGCATGGCCTGTTGCGAGCCCGCACGGCGAAACAGCACCGGGACCAGGTTCGAGGCGCCGAGGCCGATGAGCACGAACCCGGCCATGGCGACGATGGCGAGCGGAGCGACGAGCAGCACGACGAAGCCGGCAATCGCCAACAGGCTACCGACGATCAACGTGGCGCGATCGCCGACCCGCGCCACCACGGCATCGCCACCGAGCCGGCCTGCGGTCATCGCGATCGAGAACAGCATGTAGCCAAGGCCGCCTTGCGTGTCCGGCACGAGGCCGGCGCCCACGATGAGCAGCGCGCCCCAATCGAGCATGGCACCTTCAACGAGAAAGGTGATCGCGGCCAGCGCCGCAAGCACCAGCACGATGCCGTGCGGCAGGACGAACAGCGGTCCATGCTGCGCCTGTGCGCGCCGCAGCAAGAGCGGCCAGGCCACGATCATCGCGGCCAGCATCAGGGCCGAGGCGATCAGCGTGCTCGCGAGCGGGCCGAGATGGATCGACAGCAGCAACGTCATAAGGCTCGATCCGGCAAATCCACCAATGCTGAACAACGCGTGGAAGCCCGACATCAGCGGACGCGTTGCGGCACGCTCCACCTCAACCGCGTGAATATTCATTGCGACGTCAATCGAGCCGAGTGCGGCGCCGAAGCCGAACAGGACCAGGCCCAGCGTGGCCGGCGTACTCGCGACGACGAGCCACGGCAGAATCACTGCGAGGCCAAAGCCGCCGACGAGAATGATCGGCTTACTGCCGTAGCGCGCACTCAAGGCACCTGTCAGCAGCATCGCGGCAACCGAGCCGATGCCGAGGCAGAGCAGGAGCAGGCCGAGGATGCCGTCGTCGACCGCCAGCCGTTCCTTGGCAAACGGCACCAGCGGCGCCCAGCAGGCGATGCCGAAGCCCGCAACGAGGAAGGACAGCCGCGTCGCGAGCCGGGTCGCCGGCCGGTCGGCTGACAGCGTGTGCATGGGAACTCCGCAAGGGCTAAGGATTCGAAGAACTGCTAGTAAAGCGTGCCTCGGGCAAAACTGTGAAGCTACAGGGAAGTTTCGGCTTGTCGGGCTTCGCGCACTCCGCCAATGATCTTGCCGGACTCCTTTCGCTTTTGCCCCTGATATGACTCCCAAACGCTTCGAAGCCCACTGCCTGCGACTGCCCGCCGCAACCAAGGTTGTGCAATGGGAGGGCACTTCGGTTTTCAAGGTCGGCGGCAAGATGTTCGCGCTCGCCCGCGGCTTCGTCCAGCAGTCAGGCGGCTTCATGTTCAAGACGTCGAACATGGCTTACGCGATGCTGATCGAGCAGGGTATTGCACGCCCCGCGCCCTATCTCGCCCGCGCCAAATGGGTGCAACTCGTCGACAACGATGCCCTGCCCGACCCCGAGCTCGCTGCCTATCTCGACCAGGCGCACGCGCTCGTGGTTGCGAAGCTGACGCGCAAGGCGCGGAAGGAGTTGCGGCTGGGGTGATGGTCACAGAGCGCGCTCGCTGCTGGGCAATGACGTTGCGCCTCAACTCGCATTTCAAATTGGGGACACACTTTCGCATTCTCGCGGCTTGCTCGCCCGAGCTTTGCTGATCTCCTTACCCTTCATCGGAACAGAGGGCGCAGGGAAGACCGGGTGCCGGCTGGCACCCGCGGTCCGCTGCGCGCAGGTCAAACAAAAGAACTGCACAGCGGCATACAGGTCGAGCCGGAAACAACACCCGGCCTTCCCTGCGCAGGGGAGTCAATAGGCGAAAAAACGAAATGGAAACAGTGGCGTTCGGGCTGGATGTTCACATCTGTGTCGCGATTCCCGTTGCCGCCTCGGCAAGAAGCTCGCCATTGGGGCCAAGCATGACATCGCCACGCTCTCGAATGACATCGTCGCGGGCAGGTTCGGAGGCCTTCTCAGCAACGCGCCACATGCGCAAGGCTGCCTCTGGCCTGTTCAACTGGGCCGCCGAGTCCGGGCGCGATTACGTGACTGCCAGCCTCTGTATCAACCTGCCGAAGCTCGACCCTGAGCATCCCCACCCGCGTCCTATCCGAGGATGAGACTAGGACGTTCTGGCATGGCCTAGACCGTGACGATCTCCCCTATGACCGCCGGACTTGCCTGGCACCCAAGTTCGAGCTCGTCACCTTGCTGCGGTCCCGTCAACCACTCGGCGCCCCCAGGGACGAGCTGTTCGACCTCCACGGCGACCACCCGCGCTTCGACGTACCACTCAAGCGGGGCAAGAAGCGCAGCGTGATCCAGCAGCCGCTGTCCGATCTGGCCGTCCTATGGGGGCGAGGCGAAAAGCGGGATACGCGCGACCGCAGCTATTGAGAAAATCTGGTGCGAGAAAATTCGAGGTTGCAGTTGCAGCAGGGGCACCGTGCTCTCGGCGTCTCCAAAAAGGGGCGTGGTCATTCATGCAAGCAATCAACTTCGAGAAGCCCGGCGCGCCCGCAGAGCGCGAACGCCGTGCGGGCTAATTTCCTGCGATCCGCCTCAGATTTCGTTGTCGCTTGCGCACCCGGTCAACGAGGCGCAGTGGGAGTAGCAGAGGGTTGCGGCGTCGCAGGTGGCGCCGCGGCAGCAGGTCGCGGCGCGGCAGGCGCGGTAGCAGGTCGCGCGAGCGGTTCACAGCGACCGTTCACCATCCGCATTTTTCGAGCGCTGCACCTGCGGACTGCGGCACGCACCTTGGAGTTTGATACGCAGATGCCATCGACCAGTTGACGGCCCAGACCACAGCCTTGGCGAACCGGAATGACCGAATTGTTTGGCTGCTGTAATGGGACGTAGGGCATGCTCTGCGCTGAGGACACAACGAACAGCGCGAGCGCGACGACGATGGGTCTGATCATTGTTTGTCTCCAGTTGTCACAGAAAGACCTGCACTAGGCAGCGCGCTGGCAACATTTCGTTGCCACTGGCAAAGTGATCATGGTAGGCACGGCCGATGACTATATGGTCAGCTTCGCGCACCACAGACCAATGGCGTCGCGCCGCTCAGTACGGATAGTATCCGCCGCCCGGGCAAACATAGTTGCCGTAGCTGTCGTAGCCGCAGCCGCCGCGGTAGTAGGCGCCCGCCGCAGCCGCGCCGACCGCAGCCGCGCCCACTGCCGCCGCACCGGCTCCGTAGCGATAGCCGCGATACGCCCCTGCATAGCCGTAGCGCCCGCCACGCACAGCGACAGCGCCGCCCCGGTATCCGCGAGCCGCGACTGCGCCGCCCCGATAGCCCCGAGCCGCGACCGCGCCACCCCGGTATCCCCGGACCGCCACCGCGCCGCCGCGATATCCTCCCGCTCGCACACCGCCGCCGCCGCGGCGGGCGAATGCATCGTCGGGAGTGAGGGTGACCAGCAGCATGGCTGCGGCTGCCGAGGCGATTAGAATTCGACGCAACATCAGCGTACTCCTTGTTTCAGAGAGAAAGCCGCGGACACCTGCACATCGCGCTAACCGCGACTGTCCGAAGCCTCGCGTGCGCGAGCTTCGCGGCCTTGACTTGGATCAAAACAAACCTCACGTTCATCTACGTGAACGACTGCTTCATCGACCTCATTCACGTTGATGCCGCAATTAGAGTAGCCTGCCGACACGAACATGAATGACGCTAATGGCAGAGGCCGTCACCATTGCTGGCTCGGTCGCCGGTGGCAGGGCTCTCTCTCGACGGCGGTCCACTAAGGCTAAGACCGTCAGCGAGTCGGTACTGGCGCTGCACCTCGATTGCAGTCGGACGTACATCGGCAAGCTCGAAACTGAAGGCGTGATCCAGCGGCAAGGTGACGGCTTTCCACTCGACCAGAGCCGCGTTGCCTACCTGCGATACTTGCGGCGCGAGCACAAGCGCTCACCCCGCACGGAAGCCGACGCTGATCACGTCAAGAGCAAGACGGGATCAATCCTTTTTCCGGCTTGGCGGCAGCACGCGATTTACACGAGCAGTAAGGGCCGCCGTGGATCGGACGTTCACGGCCTGCTCCGCTGCTTGTTCGCCGACAGCCGGTCGGCAACCTGCCTTCGATGCCGTTCCAGACTATCCGGCTCCGGTGGTGGGCAACGCCGGCGACGAGCGCGAGATGGGGCTGATGTCGCCACCTCCGCGCTCGGGTGGGCCGCCGGTCTCCAGCATCTGGAACACATCACCGCCGCATGGCGCAGCCAATGCGGTTCGTCGCGCCGATCGCGGTGATCTTGACGACTGATGAGGAGCGCGATGTCTGGATGCGCGCGCCATGGATAACGCAAAGGCGGCCGCAGCGTTCGTTGTCAGATGATGCGCTGAAGATCGTCGTGCGCGCGGACAAGACAAGATAACAGAACCTGCGGCAAGCGCAGCGCAGACATGCGGTGCCGGCTTCATTGGAACAAGATGCCGGACTGGCATGATGGGCTATTGGGGAAGTGAGGCGAGACAAATTGTAGACTGACGCGGCAGATCACTGGCATGTAGGCTAGTGGCACGCTTTGATCCGGGAGTTTCGTTATGCGTGCCTCGCCATCGATTGTGCCTCAAGGGGCCGACCAAAACACCTATCTCGTGCTGGAGGACTTCGGTCGGATGGGCTGCTATTGGCGCGAGACCGACGCCGACAACGCTGACCGCGAGACGCTGATCCGCGACTTAGTGGAAGGCCAGTATAGTCATCCAGTCCGCATCGTGGTCTTCAATACCGCCGAAGGTTGGTCCCGTGACGCGACTATGGATATCGCCGATGAGCTGCGCCAACGCTACCTTGAGTTTGGCGAGGTACCGAACTCGATCCACGATTTCATGGATGCCAATCGGCGCTGAACGGCGATGTCTGCATGCGCGCACCGTGGGACGAAACCAAGGCGCTGCAGCGCTCACTGCAAGATGATGGCCTGAAGGTCGCTATGCACGGTGAATCGAAGGAAGATCAGGCCGCCGCATGAAGCACGTCGAGGCCACGCCCCTTCGCCGATCCGGAAACCGCAGCACGCAAGCTCGTCGAGCTCGCCGCCGGCATCGAGCCCGTGCAAGACGGCCGCGTCCATATCGAGAAGATCAATGCGCCGTTTCTCTACACGCTGAAGGCCAGCGGTGAGGAGTTGGGCACCGGAATCAAGATGGCGGTCGAGCGCGGCTGGCTCGAACTGCACGAGAGCGGCACCTATGTGCGACTCTTGAAGGCAGACGCGCCGCATACGGGGCTTTGACCTTAGTCAAAGACGGCCCCGGCCGGTGGGATAGGGTTGAGTGGAAGGCCGGGGCCGCTGGAGGTGCTTGGCTGCAGGCCAAGCGAATGATCATAGACCAACGCAGGGTCACCGATCTGTTCGCCTCCGTACACTCGCGGTACCACGGTGACGCGGCTTTCAGCCGCAGACATTTGCCGTGTTCTGGCACAAACGACATAGCTCCCCGACACCATCAGTGTGACGGTACGCCCATGGGGAATGACCGGTTATTTCAGTCGATAGTAATTGCTGCCGGCGCGCTATCGGTAGCGGCGTTCTCGGCCCTAGTGCTAATCTTCTATTGATCTAGGTCAACTGCGCTAAGCTTCCGGCGCGCCTGCTTGGATGATCAGAGATCCGAGCGGTACCGCAATGAAGCGCGATCGGCAGTGGATGCTTCATTGTTTGGCATGGTCACTGGCTGCGA
>NZ_JBANBA010000080.1:0-44317 GCF_059803475.1 Bradyrhizobium sp. UFLA05-89
ATCACATACACCCCCCGAACGGGACATGCGTTGAATCTGTTGGTCTCCACGTCGATATTCTTCTAACCGCGAAGAGAGCGTGGACGCTCGTAGATCAATCTATGAAGAACCATCGCAAAATTGCGGAGTCCGCTATACTCGCTACGCTAAGGCGGACACCTGTCGCGATAGGATCCGCAGGCTGTCAGACGGCATGCGCCATTTGTCCGGAGTTGTTCGATGTTGCTGGTCCCCTGTCGTCAGGCAAGGGAAGACGGCAATGTTTCGGCAAGGCTTGCATTTTGTCTGGACGAGCACAATGGCCGGTTTCGATGAAGCATCATCAATGCGGTGCTCACCGGAGCCGCTCTACGAATTGACCTTTGTCCGATCGCTGCCGTGGCGCAAATTGCTTGGGCGATGAACATTATTGATATCGATAGCCACTCGAAGAAAACGAAAGCGTTGTCGTCATGGGGCAGATACGCATCGAAGAAGACCTTCTCGGTGAGAGAGAGCTGCCCGCGGACGCACTCTACGGCATCAATACCCTTCGGGCTGTGGAAAATTTTCCGCTAACGGGCCGTACCATCGCGACGCTGCCTGAGTTCGTCACAGCAATGGCGATGATTAAGGAAGCTGCGGCGCGAGCCAATCAAGAGATCGGCGCGCTTTCAGCGGAGCGAGCCGAAGCCATCATCAAAGCGTGCCAGGAGATCCTCTTGGGAAAGCACGATGCTCACTTGATTGTCGATGTGCTCGAAGGCTCCGGTGGTACATCCTCCAACATGAATGTTAATGAAGTGGTCGCAAACGTGGCCACGCGGCTGAGCGGAAAACCAGCTGGCGACTACTCCTTCATCCATCCAAACGATCACGTCAATCTCAGTCAATCCACCAACGACGTGCTTCCGACGGCCATAAGGCTCGCGATCTTTCGTGTGTCGCAAGGTACTTCGCTTGCCTTGATGCAATTGGCCGCTGCCTTCTCGGAAAAGAAGAAGGAGTATTCCGAAACCTTGCGCCTTGGCCGCACATGTTTGCAGGATGCTGTTCCGATGTTGTTCGGTCAGACATTCGGGGCATATGGGGCGGTCCTACAGCGTCATGCGAAGCAAGTGGAGGAGTTGCGGCGCCAACTCCTGGTCCTTCCACTCGGTGGTACCGCAGTTGGCACCGGACTTAACTCTAAACCTGGCTACAAACAGGCGGTGTTCCGACACTTGTCGACCTTGATTGGTAACGAAATCAAGCCAGCTACCGATACATTCGATGCGATGCAGAATTTAGACGCGTGTGCGCGGTTATCGGCCGAACTTCGAAATTCAGCGAATTCCCTCTGGAAGATTGCAAATGACCTCATTGTGCTCTCGTCGGGTCCCGGCGGCGCTATCGGAGAAATTGCCTTGCCCGCGATCCAGGCTGGATCTTCGGTTATGCCCGGCAAGGTAAACCCAGTTATTCCTATAGCGGTGTGCCAAGCAGCATTTGCGATCGTGGGGAACGATGCTGCCATCGCGATGGCCTGCCAGCACGGCCTGCTGGAGATCAATTGCTACGACATGCTGGTTTGCGATCGCCTGATCGAGTCCATCATCCTCCTTCAACGTTCGGCGACGATCTTCCTCGAGCGGTGTGTGTGCTCGCTTACGGTAAATGAAGAGCGGTCCCGGCAGAATTTGCTGGCGTCGAGTGCGCTAGCGACAGCACTGGTACCTGAGTTCGGGTACGCCAGTGTCGCCGCGGCTGTAAGAGCGGCGCTCAATGAACATCGACCTTTTCTTGAGATCGCCATCGAACGTGGACTAGTGAGGCGCGAAGACGTGGAGTCGCTCATGTACTGCGCTGCGATTGAAGCGACTAAGACGAAGAGGACTCATGAAGGCGCAGCCATAGCCTGATCGACGCGAGTCGAACGAAGGCAAGGTAGTTGGCGGCAAGTCTGTCGTAGCGCGTCGCTACCCGCCGATATTGTTTGATCCTGTTGAAGAACAACTCGACCTGGTTGCGAGCTCGGTAGAGATAAGGGCTGAAGCAGATCGGGTTGCTGCGATTGATTTTCGGCGGGATACGGGTATAACGACCGCGCTCGCCCACGCTTCTCAAGGTTAGACGCGGCTGTCGGGAGGCACTTTCAAAGCGGCAAGCCGCCATTGCTGATGGGGACGACGGCATCTTGCGACAAAGCCGATATGGCCTCACAAGAACCGGCCCTGCTTTTGATTTGAAAGCGCGGGCCGCTCGAAGACATCGTGGAAATGCGATAACGAAGCAAGCCGAATGCTGCATGCAGCAAATTGGCGAACAAAGGTAGGGTGTGCATCGACCGGATCGCGGCCAATCTTGTGAAGGCGCTAGGCGACCTTCGGTTCCTTGGCTGCCTTGATGCGTGTTACGCTGCTCTGACCATCGATGCTGACGGGTACTTCACCGGCGACGGTGGCGCGACGAACGAGGCGATGCTGATCGCCGTAATCGTTCACCGCGTAATGCTGTGTAGCCCGATTGTCCCAGATCGCTATATCGCCTTCCCTCCAGCTCCAGCGGACGGTATTTTCGAGAGCCGTGATATGAGACTGAAAGACATCAAACAGCTTCTGGCCGTCGTATTTTGGGATACCAACGAAATTTTGCACCAGAGCGCCGAGCACCAGTGTGCGTTCGCCGGTCTCGGGGTGCACGCGCACCACAGGATGGTCAGTCTGATAGATCGTTCTAGTAAAGACTTCGTCCAAGTGCTTTTTGTCGAGCTCGCTGACACGGTCCAGTATAGCGTAGTCAAAGGAGTTGCTGTGAACGGCCCAAAGCTTGTCTGCAAGCCGCTGCAACGGCGGTGCTAGGTCGAGGTAGGCCGCAACGGTGTTTGACCAGGCTGTGTCGCCACCGAAGGGTGGTATTACAACGCCTCGTAGCACCGCAATTTTGGGGTAGGCATCGACGAAGGTTCCATCGGTGTGCCACAAGTCGGCCCGGCTACCGGCGCGGGCAGAGTCAAGCTCGATGATCGACGTCGTTCCCTTTATGGCACCGAGCGTTGGATGAGGTGCCAGACTTCCAAAACGAAGTGTAAAGCGCTCCTGCTCAGCATCGTCGAGATGACCCTGGTCGCGGAAGAAAATAACCTTGTGCTCCAGCAGCAGCTCATTGATCGCGGCGATCGTCTGGTCCGGCAAGTCTCCCGACAGCTTGACGTTTCGGATCTCTGCGCCGATGCGCGCTGCGCGTTTGACGATGTCGGCACGAGGAATGATGCTATCCGACGATACGGCTGCATCCATGGTGACACTCTCCAATTTGCAGGTTGTTCGCCAGACCAAGCTATTCAACTGCGGCAGGAGTCGACGAACGCTAAATTGCGGACCGCATAGCGGAAATCCGCCACAATGCGTGACAACAGCGACGAGCTCTTCTTGTGCTCTTGAGGCGACCTCGTAAAATTGACCGGGTCTGTCAGTTCGATCAATTCCTAGTATTGGTAGTTGACCGATCCAAAATGCCTTGCACTTCGCTGGGACGTTGATGCAGATGTTGCAGTTCGGCGCCGACGAACAAGAAAACCGTCCGCGTTGGAATCGACAACGACGCTCCTCAAGGTCTCGTTGGCCGAGATCTATTTTGCTTCCTTCGTACTGTTCGATCGATGGCGATCTTGACGGCGGCGGAGGTCGACGCCATGAAGGTATAAGACGCACTTTACGACGCACTCGCACGTGTTAGGCGCGAGCTCGTCGAGCAGATCCTGCCGCGTGAAGCTTTGCGCGACGATTGCTCCGGACAGATGCGAAGGGCTCGATGCTTTCTTCGTTAAGACAGACCTGCCCGGCCAGAAGCCGCAGCAAAGGTAATCCGCAGAGGTTGACGTTACCCCTCTGGTGCAGATAATCGAAGTTGTCGAGGTTCTCCAGATCTCTCTTGATCTGGAGCTAAGAGGGAAGCCGGTGCGTCCTCGATCCGTTCAGGATTGAATCAATGCCGGCGCTGCCCCCGCAACTGTAAGCGGCGAGCCCGCATCCATACGTGTCACTGAAGCAGGCGCTTCGGGAAGGCCGGATGCAGGCGATGACTCGCGAGCCAGGAGACCTGCCCCGACAACATAATCGACCACGGGCGGGGTGTCCGGTGGTACGCCAAGCAGTAGGGCGCTTTCGCGGCCCTCCTGCCTGCGTCTCCGCCATAGCCTTTGCTCCAACCACAATGGGGTTAAAGCTATGTCTCTTCCCTCACTTCCTGTCGCAACCCTCGGCATGCCACGTATCGGGCCACGCCGCGAACTCAAACTGGCGCTCGAAGGCTACTGGGAGGGCAAGATCAACGACCGGCAGCTTCTTGAAGCTGCGGCCGGCCTTCGTGTCGCTAACTGGGCACGGCAGAATTCGCTTGGCGTCACCGTCATCCCATCGAATGATTTCTCACTCTATGACCAGGTTCTCGACACGAGCGTCATGGTTGGCGCGATTCCTAAAGCGTACGGCTGGGAGGACGGTCCGGTCTCGCTGACAACCTATTTCGCCATGGCACGGGGCTCGCAAGACCAGGAGCACGACGGTCAAGCCCATCATGGCCATGGCGCCGCTGCGCAGGAAATGACCAAGTGGTTCGATACCAATTACCACTACATGGTGCCCGAATTCCATAAAGGTCAGACCTTCAGGCTTTCCTCCCGTAAGCCGATCGAGGAATATGAGGAGGCGAAAGCCCTTGGCTATCAAACACGGCCTGTCCTGATCGGACCAGTCACCTTCCTTAAGCTCGGCAAGAGCGCCGACTTGGCGTTTGATCCGATTTCGCTGCTCGATAGCCTCGTTCCGGTCTATGTCGAGGTCCTCCAAGAACTGGCGAAACGTGGAGCCGAGTGGGTCCAGCTTGACGAGCCCTGCTTGGTGCTCGATCTGGACGAGACCACACGAAGCGCGCTGCAGCGTGTCTATCGGCGTTTCGCCAAGGAGGTGCCCGGCATCAAGATCATGCTTGCCACTTATTTCGGTGCAATTGGCGACAATCTGGCGACAGCTCTGGGGCTGCCAGTCGCCGGATTGCACGTCGATCTGGTGCGCGCTCCTCAACAATTGAGCCAGATTGAACCCGGCGCCCGCGCGGACCTCGTGATTTCACTCGGCATCATCGATGGCCGCAACGTGTGGCGCTCCGACCTGTCGGCACTCGTGGAGCGGTTCAGGCCCGTCATTGCAACGTTCGGCAAGGATCGCGTGCAGCTGGCGCCGTCCTGCTCACTCCTTCATGTCCCAATCGACCTTGAGCTGGAGACCGATCTCGATTCTGACGTAAAGAGCTGGCTTGCCTTCTCGGTTCAGAAGATCGGCGAGCTCGCGACCTTGGCAAAAGCGCTCGCGGTCGACGGAAAGGTCGTTGCCGCCGCGTTTGCCGAATCGGACTTTGCGGCGACGGCCCGCCGAGCTTCGCCAAAGATCCATGACACGGCCGTTGCCCAGCGTACGGCGGCGATTGATGCGGTTATGCGCCGCCGCAATAGCGCTTTTGAGAGCCGCGCCGAGGTTCAGCGCAAGCGTTTCGGCCTGCCGCTTTTCCCAACGACCACGATCGGGTCGTTCCCGCAGACGGCAGAAGTCCGCACTGCTCGCGCCGCGCGTGCCAAGGGAAAGTTAACAGACGCGCAATATGAACAGTTCCTGAAGGATGAAACGGCTCGCGCCGTCCGATGGCAGGAAGACATCGGACTCGACGTGCTCGTACACGGCGAGTTCGAGCGCAACGATATGGTCCAGTATTTCGCTGAGCAGCTCTCCGGGTTCCTATTTACTAAGCACGGCTGGGTGCAATCTTATGGCTCCCGTTACGTTCGCCCTCCGATCTTATTCGGCGATGTCTCCCGGTCGAAGGCGATGACCGTCGAATGGTGGAGCTACGCGCAATCGCTGACCAGGAAGCCTATGAAGGCCATGCTTACGGGGCCGGTGACGATCCTGAATTGGTCGTTCGTCCGTGACGACATTCCGCGCAGCGAGGCCTGCCGTCAGATCGCGCTCGCGATCCGGGACGAGGTCGCCGACCTCGAAAAGGCGGGCGCGACCATGATCCAAATCGATGAGGCAGCGCTACGCGAAGGTTTGCCGCTCCGTCGATCCGACTGGAAGGCCTATCTCGACTGGGCCGTGGAGAGCTTCCGCATCTGCTCCTCTGGTGTTGCCGACGCAACGCAGATCCATACCCATATGTGCTATTCGGAGTTCAATGCCATCATTGATGGAATCGCCGCGATGGACGCTGATGTCATCTCGATCGAAACCTCCCGTTCTAAGATGGAACTGCTCGATGCATTCACCGCCTTCAAATACCCGAACGACATCGGCCCCGGCGTCTATGACATCCACTCGCCGCGCGTGCCCGAAGCCACTGAGATGAAGGATCTCATCGCGCTGGCCCGCCAACGGCTGTCGGACTCACAGCTCTGGATCAATCCGGATTGCGGTCTGAAGACTCGTCAATGGGAGGAAGTCCGTCCGGCGCTCATCAACATGGTTGCAGCGGCCCGCGAACTACGCGAGGCGGGCTGACGACAGCGTGACCTTGCGCCTGCAACAGCTCCTGCAGCAGCTTCTCCGGCGGGATTGGCGGCCGTCCAATCGACGAATAGAGCGCGACACACTCGCGCTCAAGCGCCGAACGCGGCTCGTTCACCATCGTCCGGGTTGCTTGCAGCGGATGATCACGTTGCCCTCGCCCAGCTTTTACTGTCTCGACGGGTAAGCCTGACTACTTCCATGGACATCGACGAAGACGGGCCTTTTCTTGCTAGACGGCGCTCAACGGAAATTAGTTGCCACTCCGCGCGCACGAACAATTATAGATCAGATTGTATATTCGCTAAAACGTCGCCGGCCACGATTTCGGGGTCTCCAAGCTCAAGGTCATGCAGGCTCGCTTGAACAAACTCCAACACCTTGTGATTGGCCGCAATGGCGCTTTCGCGATCCTCGAAGATCATAACAGCGACACAGATACCTTCGCCTGCATCCAACACGTAGTAAGATCTGAAACCATGCGCTTCCCTTAGGATCTGACCGATACCGCTTTTGGCGCGGCGAGCAGCATCCGCAACCGAACGAACTTTGAGGTACTTGCGAATGACCATGTACATCGAAGCGCCTCGACTTTCAGTTCCACCTCACCCATCAAAGCCCATCGAGCCGCGCTTGGACGAGCTCCCACTCCCGCTGTGGCCACAACGCCCGCCCCAAAGGGCCTGCGCTAGGGATTGTTAGTGGGCGACTGAGAGTGAGCCGACCCGCCTCGTTGCCGTACATGATGGCCCAGAGCTGCGGACAGCTCAACCAAAGCCGGCCGGTTACGTGTCAGCCGCTCGCAACTGAAGAACCCCATCATTCTGCCTCACAGAACTAAAATTCCAGACGTTGATCACAACTCAACCTGTTAGCGCTATCACAATCTACTACCCGTTTAAATTGCCAACGTAAAGTTTTATGATTGAGCCGCTCCGCTACTGGAGCGATATGGAGTCGGAAATGTCTCAAGCAAAGTGGAAATTGACGAACTGGATGGCCGCGGCCTGCCTAGGCCTGTTCCTGGCGGCGCCTGCATCGGCGCAGCCGATCTGGACCTGGACCAACCAATACGGCTCGACTCTGGCGGTTGACAATTATAATGCCAACACAGGTGCGATTTCCGGCACTTACACCAACAATGCGAGCAATAGCTGCGATGAAGGTGCCCCTCAGGCGATGACGGGCTGGCTTGCGCGGTCTAATAGTGGCACGGCGATCAGCTTTTCGGTGAATTTTGCGGGCTGCGGGTCGACAACCGTATGGACGGGCCAGCTGAACACTGCATCGGGATTTCAGGGGCTCTGGCTACTTTCACTCGCCGAACCGGTGATCTGGAATGGCATCAGCGCAGGCGCGGACACTTTCACCTTCGCAAGCGGCGACAAATCGAAATTGCTGTCCGCCGTCGGAGAGACGGCCAAGAGCGGTTCAGGCGAGAAGCTCTCGAATACAAAGAATCGCAAATGACCTGATCTGCCACGTGGCGAAGGAAGGAATGCCAAAACCCTGATCTTTCCCGCCCTCCTCTGCGCCGACGTTCGCTCTGGCTCAACCACGCATTTGGTATGGATCTCGAGATCGAAGTCTTGCCGAGCCTGAATGCCTGAACTGTTCAGGCTCGGCTTTATTCATTGGAGATACGCGCCGACTGAGCGTATCGTAGATCCAATGTGCGAACTAGTCTGCGAGAAATGGATCATTGGTTGCAGCTCAAACCGCCACCAATTAGCAAGACGCAGGAGCTGGCCGCATCTGAATTTCCGTCCCAATCTAAAGTTTCCAGATTGCAATACGTTCGCTTGCATCGGGAGCGGGCATCGAGATCGCCTTCAAATTCGCGAGTCGCCAGGATCGAGTTGCGTCAGAGGACGCTCGGTCCAAAAGCCGGTCAAGCCCAGACGGTCATAGCAAGAGCGTTCCACCAAATAGAATGAATTCATGTGCCTAGCGGTTCGTTGCCGGCACGCCATTCTTTGCCACCGATATGTCCTCGATCAGTTTACCACTCCCATCAACGTAGGCGATCCAGGATTCGCGTGCGATCTCATTCAGCGGGTCCTTCACCGCAGACACCGCATTTCGGTACACTTTAACGGGAAAGTCCTCTATAGGCGCTCGGTCAGCGAGCAACGTCAGTATGGTACAGGACCACCAGTCTAAGGCTGCCGGCGATGCCCGTTGCAACAATTA
Source organism: Bradyrhizobium sp. UFLA05-89 (assembly GCF_059803475.1). Taxonomy (NCBI): domain Bacteria; kingdom Pseudomonadati; phylum Pseudomonadota; class Alphaproteobacteria; order Hyphomicrobiales; family Nitrobacteraceae; genus Bradyrhizobium; species Bradyrhizobium sp. UFLA05-89. Next base: position 8,712 of record NZ_JBANBA010000080.1, read on the forward strand.
GCACGATTGCCATTGCGACCAAGCCAATGTCAAAGGATCCCGTCCTATCCTTAAGGAAGCCGACCATGTATGGGCCAACGAAGGCTCCAAAAGCACCAATGGAATTGATGAATGCGATGCCTCCGGCGGCAGCGGCGCCAGTAAGGAAACTCTGCGGGATCGTGTAGAGGATTGTTCGTGCCGAGATCGTTCCGATCAGAGCGAGCGTCATGCATATGAGCGCCGGCACGAGCGAGGTGAGTACGACCGAAAAGACGAGTCCGGTGGCGCCGAGCATCAATGCGGCGATCAGATTATAGATTTTTTGCCCCTTACGATCGACAAGGCGCGCCCAGAGCAACATGCCTATTGTCACAAATAAATAGGGCACTGCCGAGAGCCAACCGACCTGCATATTGCTCAAGTTGCGGCTCTTTAGGATCAGAGGGAGCCACATACCGATCCCATAAGTGCCGATCGTGAAAGCGAAGGTAATGCCCGTCAACATCAGCACGCGGACGTCCTTCATCGCCGCCAACAGATCCTTTTTGACCTTGCTGTACTTCTCCCTTGCGAGTTCATCCAGCAGCGCGTCCCGCTCTCGGGGCGTCAGCCACGAGGCCCTGTCAGGCGTGTCGGCTAGCAGAACGAGACATAGGACTCCGAGCAGACAGGCCGGAAGACCTTCGATCAGGAACATCCACTGCCAGCCGGCCAATCCCCACACTCCATCCATTCCCAATAGCGAAGCCGATAGTGGATTGCCGATCAACGAAGACAGCGGTGTTGCTGCCATGAACCAGGCGAGGACGCCTGTCCGCGATCGCTCTGGAAACCAGATGGAAATGTACCAGATGACACCGGGGAAAAAGCCTGATTCGAACACTCCTAGTAGGAAACGGATCCCGTAGAAGCTGTATGGTCCGACGGCGAATGCCGTCGCCGCGGCTGCAAGACCCCAGGTTATCATGATGCGGGCGAGCCAACGGCGCGCACCGAAGCGGTACATCATCATGTTGCTGGGAACTTCCAGCAGGCAGTAACTAAAGAAGAGCATCCCGGCACCCCAGCCGAACTGGGCGGCACTTAAGCCGATGGCTTCGTTCATCTGCAGCGCAGCGATGCCGACGCTGGTCCGGTCGAGGTCGTTGACGAAATAACCCAGGCCCAAAAGTGGCACGAGCCGCCGCGTGTTCTTGCTGACAGCGCTCGCGACCAAACCAGACCTTGCCTCGTCATGACACTGGGGGGCAGCGGCGTCCAACAATTCGTTCTGCTCCTGCAATTGGTCACTGACCAGACGCCGATTCTTGCTTAGGTGCTTGAGCTGCACGGCGAAATCAGCCCAAAACTTTGGGAATCACTGCCGCAATCGAGAGCATCGGATCGGCTATCCGCGCTATTTGCGTGGCGCGAGCCCAAGCATTGCCCGAGCTTCCACTGCGGTGGCGGGCTCGTACCCAAGTTCTCGGATAATCCTAACCGTCTTCTCGACCAGCCGCACGTTCGTGGCAAGTATGCCTTGTTCGAGATAAAGGTTGTCCTCCAGGCCGACACGAACGTGGCCGCCTGCGAGCACCGCGTGAGTTGTTGCGTGCACCTGTGCTCGACCGACGCCGCTAACGCAAAACATAGCTCCTTTGGGAAGATTCCCGATGAGCATATTGAGGATCTGCGGCGTGTACGGCAATCCGCCCTGAATTCCGCGATCGGCACCAAGAACGAAGTTGATCCAATAGGGAGGTTTGTCGAAGCCCTTATTGATCAAGCGTATCGGATCTTGGAGAAGATGGGAAAGTGAGAAACATTCCCACTCAGGTTTGATGCCCTTCTTTTGGAATCGTTTTGCCATGATGTCGCAGCGGCTGGGCGAGGTGTTAACGACAATCTCGCGGTCGCCAAAGCAGGCTAGAACGGTGTGGGCGTCAAATGTCGCCATGTCAGCACCGGCCTCGAGGCCCTTCAGACGCTGTTCGAATATAATCTCATCGAGACCGGGCTCTATGGATCGCACCATGTCTCCATCGATGCCCCCGCCCGTGCTGTTGTTGATGATGATGCCGCACTTTGCGAGGATCCGGGAATTGATGTCCTGGTATATTTCCGGATTACAGGTCGCGCCATCGTCCGGCCTGCGCGCATGCAGCGCCACGATAGATGCACCCGCATCGTAGCACCGGTACACATCCTCGGCGATTTCGTTAGGCTGCGTCGGCAGGTGTGGGTTTTGCGATTTTTTCACCACACCTCCCGTCGGGGCGATCGTGACGATGACCTTGCTCTCAAATTTCATACTGCGTCTCCTTTCGAGGGCTTAAGTCATAGGTGGGTGCCGTCCAGCTCGCGTCGATAGGTGAGCGGCAACCACGGCGTTTGGTCGAAATCGGCATTGTTCTGGTCAATCCGTTTCCGTATTGGGTTCGATTTCGGCATACGCGATGCCCGTGAAATTGCCCTGGGATCAAAGGACATTGCGTTTATTCCCTCCATCATGATCGGCGGAATAGATCGAGCCGGCGAGGTCGGTGATGAACATCTGGTTGCCGGGAACGTCGAGTGCGATGCCGATTCCCTCCATCAGATGAGTGATCAGAATTTCCGGCTCCGTCTTCGTGTCGACGCTTGCGCGATTGGCTGTGTTGCCTCGCGGAGGGTCGCCGCGGTCCGTCCAGTAGAGGACGCGGTGTGCAAGATCGAATTCAAGGTGAATTGGTTCCCGGCAAGCCATCGAACAATAGCTCGATATCGGAGCGGTTTGCTGGGCTCTCACCCTCCGGTATGTCGATGTTGGCGCGGAAGATTCGGCCCAGGCCGCCATTGTCCGGACCCTTTTGCGTCCAGTAAATCTGGCGACGCGCGGTGTCGATGGTGACGCCAATGCACCATCTGGTCGGAGCGCGCCGGTCCACGTCACCGCGGCCCGCCTCGATGAGCGTCTCTATTGCAGAGCCATCGAGATTACATCGCATAACCCGCATACCTTCACGGTCAGACCAGTACAGCTTGCCACCTTTTTGATCGAGTTGAATCTGCTTCGGCGTGAATGTGGCGCCGCGCGGAACGACGACTTTGCGAGCACTTCCATCGATATCGGCGCGCTCGATCGAACCATCGTTCACGGCAACACCGGAGCCCATATTGGTCCAATAGATGTGACCCGCGCCGACATCGATGGCGATTCCGTCAGGAAGCTGACAATCCGTAACAATAACTTTTCGATCGGAACCATCTGGATTCATCGCTTGAATACGGTTGGTGCTCACCTCGAGGAAGAATAACCGACGACCTGCGATCGGCCGGTCGGACGAGAGTTGCGATTTGACCGCATTAGCGTCGGTCATGGTATTCTCCCTCACGGCTGAGGTATCGCATATGCTTAGCTTATGATTGCCTTCCAAGCCGCAACAGCGATTGCCGATCCGAATCTGACTTGTGCTGGCAACGGATAGGGTACGCGCTCTCGATAGTTAGTGTTGATACGCCGAAGCATCTCGCGTGCACGCACTACTGCGGACCAATCAGGAAGATCTGCACGGTAAGCAGTGGAGCAAGGGCCGAGCAACTGCCAAACCATTCTTGCGGCAGATGGTCGTTTGACGCTTCCACGACACGCCACGTGGCATCGGCGCTGCTGCGCGATCCTTACTTGCGAAGGTCAATATTGCGAGCCCCGTCACTCCAGTGGTAGTTCACGCGAACCAACCCGATGTCAACGTCTTGACCGATGCGGGCGGTCCCTGCACGAGCGCTCGCTGGAGCGCCTGTGAAACCGCTTGAGAAAAAGAAGTCCACATCCCGACGGCCCATGAACAAGTGGTCGTACTCAACGCCGATAGACCAATTCGGAGCGAAGCCGAATTCAACACCCGCGCCAACCGCACCGCCCCAACGAATTTCGCTGCCATTGTCGATTGTCAGCTCGCTCGCAAGATCGAAGACCCGGTATTTGTCGCGGACGGCTGCAGCGCCACCCTTCATATAGAGCAGCACGTTATTCCAGGCATAGCCGACCTGACCCGTGAACAGGCCAAATGCATTAATTTTTGATTCATCTTTGACGCCTGCGAAGGCGAGGTTGGTGTTGGAGCCCTTGAAATCGGCCCAGTTGCCCTGCGCCTCAAGGCCGAACACCCAGTTCGCCGCCTGCCATCGATAGCCGATTTGACCGCCGGCGGTGCCTCCTGTCGCACTATGGCATCCCATGATGAGCGGCGGAGCGACGACCAAGCCGCCAGCATTGACGACGTCCCAGCACTGATGCGCGGAGCCTCCACCTCCATCAATGCCGGCGTAGAAGCCGGTCCAATCGTAGATCCGAGTGACCGTTGCGAGCGCTTTGACGTGGGGCCGCACCGTCAGATCAGCGGCGGAGACTGAAGCGGCCATCGCAATCAGGGCAACTATGCCCAGCAGCATTTCTTTCATTCTTTTTGGCTCCGTTCCGTGGTTCGCTTGATCGTCTATCGGTCACGATAGCCATGTGTTCGTCCTCTCCATCAATTGACAAGGTTGGTAGTTGACTGCATCGCAGGCAATATCAAATCTGCCGCAACAGCCCCGCAACTTCATGAGTAGGTCGATAAGCCCGGGGGCGAAGTTCTGCCCTAGACAGGCGCCGCACAAGGGCGTTCGCAGAACCGAAAGGTCGGGAGCTGGGCAGTACCCCATCGGTACGAATATCGCGGTCCAGGCGGTCGCCTCATTTTAGGATCGTCATCTCTGTCCGGTTGAAGACACGGATGTCCAGCCTGACGAAGGTCTCCAGCAGCGCTGGCTGCAAAACACGAGGTTTTTTCTTCACAGAGGGACGCGCGCAACCTCGTTAGTGGCACGGCGATTGCTGGGATGGATTAGAGGTGACGGCGCCGGTGCGCTCCTACGGTCTTCCCAAGGGTCCAGATGAGGCCAGCCCGATTGATCAACGAAAGCTATTCTGGTGTCCTCTGTCAGATCGGCAGAAGTGCTTGGCGCGGCGCCGAGCTGAGCGATCATGCTGCTGTGCAACGGGCCTGAGAGCGCACCGCGCGGCTCATGCTGCACGTTTCGACGAGGGCATCCCATCGCCCCCCTTTCTCATCCTGGACGATTCGAGCGCCGGCGCTAGCAATCACAACAACAGGAGATGGTGATGACGAAGGAAGATGGACTCAACGATGACATAGGCATTGCTACAGGCGCATTTCAGGACTTTGCCAAGCGAGCCATTGAGACGCAGACGGAGTTCTCGAAAAGAGCTTTCGATATCTATTGTCATTGGCAGGAACGAATTCAAACCGAATCAACACAGGCGATGGAGCTCTTCGGGAAAGTCACTTCCACGAACTCCGCAACCGATCAGATCCGTTTTCTTCAGGTCTGGATGAAAGGCGCCACGCAGCGGGCCTCGCAGGACGTGATCTATTCCATTGAAACCGCAAAACTTCTCGCGAATATTGAACTTCCACTCTTCGTCGGCTCTGAGCTGTTCAAGCCTGCAGTCCTCTTCCCTCTCTTGACGACGCTCAACTTGCCAGCGGGCGCTGGCATTAACTTTCATTGTGGTTCCTGGCAGCTGCCGACCCTGCGGATTGAAGGAGGTCGACCGGAACGATGAAGATTGGATTTCCCGACCAATAGGCCATGGGGATGCAGAGCTTCTTCGCTCGAAGCAGCGTAAGGCTGGCCGTGACGCTGGCAAATATTGTGCGTGCCGATTTTTCCTTCCTCCAAACCAAGAAAGGCCATCAGCATCCGTTTGGCTCGGCTATAACCGTCCGAGGGGGCGAGTGCGCATTACCGGGGTAAGCCAAAGCCCCGTGGTCGCATTACGGGCGCGCTCTGCGCCGATATTCTTCGGACCAATCGCATGTCGGCAACGACCGAAATCCAACTATCTTGTCTCCCGGCCGTCCTGCCGCTTGCGGCACATCGAACCAGGAGTGCAAATGACCCAAGAACTCCAAAGCCGAAGACCAAGACCTTCGACGCTAGGAAGAGCTCAATGTCGAATTTGTCGCGGATCTGACACCGGACGACTCGTCCTCCGCGAGCTAGAGAAAGCCGGCGGGTACGCTCACCGATCGGCACCTCCACCACGAACGAAAAAAGCGGACGTTGGCAAATGTGCGTCGTTGCGGTCGACTGTTATGTTCAGGGCGCTTGTTAGCTTTTTGCTAACTCCGCACGGCGACCATCGACGTCCCGATGATGCCCTTCGACGCCAATTGCGCGATCTCGGTGCCGGAGAGCCCTAGAAGTCCTGTTAGGATCTCGCTGTTGTGCTCTCCCAGAGTTGGCGCTGCCATGCGGATCGCAAGAGGCCGAGAACCATCCCGAATCGGCATTGACGGCTGTGGATGCACGCCAGTGAACGCACGTTCCACTTTCTGCAGAAATGCACGCGACCGGAGATGCGGGTCCGTAAGCAGGTCAGTTGGCTGCCGGGCTACGCCAGCCGCAATTCCTTCCGCCTGCAACATCGACATCGCCTGCTCGGCATCGCGGGTGAGCGTCCAGGCCTCGATGACCTTCTCTATCTCATCCTCGATGCCGCGGCGCGCTTCCGCAGATTGCAGCGATGCGTCTTTCGACCAGTCTGCCCGTCCAATGATAATGGCAAGCCTCTGCCACATTGTCTCGTCGCTCACCGCTACCATGACCCAGCTGTCCTCACCTGCGCACCGGAAGCAGCCATGCGGCACGAACTGCGGATGTCGAGTACCATACCTAGGTGGCGGCACGCCGCCGATCGATTGAACGGTGATCCAAGGCGCCGCAAACGGCATCATGCATTCGATTTGCGACAGGTCAATGAACTGTCCTAGCCCGGTATCGCGGGCGTGAATCAGCGCGACCAGGACCGCTGCGCAGCCGTTCAACCCACCGACGGCATCCCCAAAGGCAACGTGGCTCATCACGGGAGGGCCGTCCGGATTTCCGACTACCATCGGCAGCCCAGAGCCCTGCTCGAGGGTCGAGCCGTAGGCCCGACAATCGCGATTGAGGCTGTTTGCTCCAAAAGCTGACATCGACAACATGACAAGCCGAGGATTGAGCGTTCGAAGCACCTCGTAGCCAAGCCCGAGCTTTGGCAGCACGTCAACCGAATAATTGTCTACGACGACGTCGGCTCCCGCCAGAAGACGCTTGGCAAGAGCGAGTCCTTGGGGCTGCGTGAGATCGAGCGTGATGCCTCGCTTGTTGCGGTTCATGACGCAGAAGGCCGGTGTCTTTTCGTACATCTGAGCGTCGACATAAGCGGGCCGTCGGTCAACACCGCGCCACCAATCCGGGTACTTGGTGGACTCGATCTTGATGACGTCTGCACCAAGATCAGCCAGAGTGCGCGTGCACAACGGACCTGCCCAGCCCATCGTGAAGTCAATGACGCGGATCCCACGCAAGGGCTGCCGTCCGGCATCAACGCACCTGGCCGCCTGCGACATAGCCAAGGATCGCTGCTTTTGGATGTCCGCAAAAGTTTGCTGCTCGCCCGGTTCCGGAACCTTGCCGCCTCGTCGCGGCGGCGTCATGGTGAGCCGCTGCATCGATCCGGCGGTCATGCCTTCTTCTTGGCCAAGCACGACAGGCACGATTGCGCCGCGCACCTTTTTTTTTGGTATCGCGCAGCAGATCGGAGACGATCGGGATCTTCCGCTTGCGTCCCTCCGCAAACCACTCCTGCGCTGTCCGCGCTTTCAGCCTCGGCACGAACTGTTGTTCGATCCTCTCAATGTGCTTCAATCGCTCTTCGCCGAGGACCAGAGCCGGATTGTCGCGCAGTTCGGACAGGCCGAGCATATCGCAGAATGCGCGCCATTGTGCCGGTGTGAACGTCGTCACACCGAGCCATCCTTTCCTGGTCTCGTAAATGCCGCCCGGAAAAACCGGCCAGAAGCGATTAACGCCAATCCGGCGCATGACCTCGCCGCGCGCCGATGCCTCGAACATGAGATATTCGCTGATAGCCAGGCTCGATTCGAAGATGCTGACCGACCACGACGCCCCTGCTTCACCCTTCGTTCGTGCAACCGCCGAAGAGGCCGCGGCGATGAACCCCCACAAACCGCCGAGGATACCGGTCTGGAAATCTGGTGCGTGCAGCGGCGGCCCCTCGACCGGTCCGACCAGCTTGACGAGGCCGGCGAGCGCGCGGATGGTGGCATCGGTTGCGGCAAATCCTGCATAAGGACCCTCGCGGCCGAACCAGCTCGCTTCGAGGCAGATCAATCTGGATCGCCGCTGGCGAATCGCGGCGATGTCAATGGGCGGGCAATCCGCTGCATCAACGTCCCTGCCGTCAATCAGTATATCGCAGTTTTCGATCATCGCAGTCAGCCGCGCGATCGCATTCGGGGCAGCGGGGTCGATGATCGTGCTTGATTTGTTGAAGTTCAGGAACGCGAACCAAACGCTCTGCCCCATCGGAGTGAGCGGCGCACAGTCGCGAAGTGGATCGCCCGCCGGCGGTTCGACCTTCTGAACATCCGCGCCGAAGTCGGCCAACAATCGCGCGCAATAGCTAGTTGCCGCCGAACTGCCAATCTCGACGACCCGAAGAGCTGACAGCACTCCCATCACGGCTCCATTTTCCCAGATAAGAGGCCATCAGTCGGGAACTCTCGCAATTGCTCGCATCCGAATCGTTCTTAAGTATGGAGCTAGTGCATAGCAAAGCCCTGATAGCCGCTTGCGGCGACCTCGTCGCATTTTTGTCGATAGCTGCCTACCCCGCCGGTGTAGGAGAGCACCCGGCGCGGTTTCCCTTCGACGTTCGATCCCAAGTACCAAGAATTGGTCTTGGCGACTAACATCTCATTGGCAGTCTCATCATGATGCGCCACCCATTTTTCTTCCGCCTCTTTGGTGGGCTCGATTACGTTCAGGTTCTTGTCACGGAGATAGCTGATGCATCCGGTTATCCACTCGACCTGCTGCTGCAGGCAGGTGGTCATGTTGCAAAGCGCTGCCGAGGGAGCAAGCGGCACGGCGGTCGTGAAGAGATTGGGATAGCCGTGCACCTGCAACCCCATAGTGGTCCGAATGTCTCTGCTCCATTCTTCCTTCAGTGATCGTCCGTCGCGACCGCGGATGTCGATACGAGTCAAAGCGCCAGTTCCTGCGTCGAATCCGGTCGCCAGGATGATAACGTCAAGTGGGTGAACCGTGCCATCCGCCGTCTGAATGCCTTCGGCCGTGATGCGCTCGATTGGGTTGGTCTTGACACTGACAATCTCCACATTGGGTCGCTTGAACGCCTCGAGGAAATTCTGCTCCAAAGGTACCCGGTGGGTGCCGAAACCGTATTCGCTTGGGATCAGCAGGTCGCACAGCTTGGGATCCCTAAGGCGCTCGCGCATTTTCGCGCGCACGAATTCGGATATCTCCCCGTTAATCGTTTCATCGAAAAACAGCTCAACGAAGGATGAAATCCACAACTTTACAGAACCGTCGTTCCAGCAATCCTCTATCACCTTGCGACGCTGTTGAGGGGGTAGATCGGCCCAGGCGTATTCGAAGTCATACTCGAAGCCCGTGAAGGTATGCGGCAGCCGCTCCGCAAGGACTTTGAACTTTGACTTGTAGACATCGACGTCCGCGGCCGCGTACTTGAGGTTCTTCATAGGGATGATGTATTGTGGGGTGCGGACGAACACCTTGAGATGGCCAACCTCTTCCGCGATCGTCTGGATAACTTGGATTCCCGTCGCTCCGATACCAACCACGCCCACACACTTGCCAGCGAGATCGACCAGCTGATGCGGCCATCGCGCCGTATGAAACACCTGGCCCTTGAAGGTCTCCTGCCCCGGGAAGGATACATGGGGCGCCGAGAGCATGCCACAACAAGTGACGAGAAACTGGGCGTCTATCACATCACCATTGTCGGTCGTGACCACCCATCGTTCCACCGTTTCATTGAAATGAGCGCTCTTGACCGTCGTGTTGAACTGAATGTCTCGACGTAGATCAAGCTCGTCCGCTACGAAATTCAGCCAGCGTTCGATTTCCGGCTGGCTCGGAAACTTTTCGCTCCAGCTCCATCCTTTATAGAGTTTTTCCGAGAAAAGGTATTGATAGATGTAGCCTTCCGAATCGACGCGCGCACCGGGATATCGGTTCCAATACCAAGTGCCGCCGACGCCGGAGGCCGCGTCGATCGCCCTGACGCTCAGCCCGAGCTCCCGCAGACGGTAGAGTTGATAAAGGCCCGCAATGCCCGCTCCGATGACAACAGCGTCGAATTTCGCTGTCGCATGCGCGCCCTTACCACCATTGGGTCTAACCGTGGGCTGGATCATTTCTCCTCCTGCGTGCCGTTGAGGCCCCAGCGAGGAGAACAGCAAGTACCGTACCAGAGAGTAAGCGTCGCACTCGTATCAGCGCTAAGCATGTGAAGAAGTGCTCCGCATTGCCGCGTCTTAGATAACGCCTCTCACGAATAATCGCACGGCATGGGATTGTCGGGGCCGCTACTCCTACAACATCGTGCGGCATGCAACATTTGGAAAAGGTCAACTACCAACACTAGCAATTGATTTAGATGACAGGCATGTGTCACTGATTGCTGGCTGAATATCGCATCAGAGCTCGCCGAGCTTCAGCAATAGCTCATCCATTGATACAAATCGTTCTGAGAAGGACTTGCGGCAATGCAATCGTCTGCACTGACGTCACGCGGCGATATCGCTGAAGCCGCCCCTGTCTATTCTCCCGATATTGCACAAATCATCAAGTGGCGCGATAGCTCCTATGCCGCTGATCTCTATATCGCCGCAGTCTCATGGCTTGATCTCTTTACTTATCTCGATGGTCATCCGGTAACGGAGGAGGAGCTACGACTTCATTTCTCTCTCCGCGAGCGGCCAACGCGCACCATGGTTCGACTCTTCGAATCGTGGGGCCTCATCTCCAACGAATCCGGCCGGCTGCACGCAACGGCCCCAGCCGTTCAGTATTTGAGCGGCAATTCCGCAGACAACGTCGCCTCGTATATTGCAACCATGAAGTATAAGCCTTCTGTTCGGGAACTTTATGAGATCTTACGGCAGGATGGTTCTGACACCTGGCACGTCGAGCGCGGCGTAACCAAGAGCTGGGACGCATTCGCACCTCCTGCCAATCAGAACACAAGACGGGAGCTACGGGCGACACGACAACTACGGATTCGCGCTCTCAGCGCAACCGGGCGAGTCGCAGAGGCGGCCAGCTACTAACTCGAGCTCGCGGCTCATCGTATGCATCGGCCTGCCCGCACCTTCGTGCTCCCGGTGCCTCTGTCCCGATGGTCGCACCATACGCTACGATCTTGAATATCGCAGCGGAACATCGGCACCGAGAAATCTCATACCGGTTACCAATCCGCTCGAACGCGTCAACGGCGAGATCAAGCGGCGGACCGAAGTGGTCGGCATCTTCCCCAACGAGGACGCCATCATTCGCCTGATCGGCGCCATCCTGCTCGAACAGAACGACGAGTGGGCCGTCCAGCGCGGCCGCTACATGACGCTGGAAACGATCGCGCCTTTGGGCGATGATCCCGCCGTCAGCTTCCCGGCTATCGCCAGCTGACCGATCCGGCCCATGCCGGCGAACGTGGTGACACCCACTCAGCTACACCACGCCACGGGACACGATCTTCGATATGGCCTTGTGCGGCGGCTCTCTGCTCTTTGCATTGTCGACGGCTCGTGACCTCACGAAAGAATTGCTACCATCATTGAGAAAGAGACTGACGTGTCATCCGTTGCATGGACTGAGTTTTTCGCACGCTGCGGTTCAAGTGATCAAAGATGTCGAGCCCGAGAAGAACCTTCGATTTCATGACAATCGACAAAAGTACCTAATGTTCGTCAATACGTGCAGCGAGAAGCGCGTCGTATCAGAACGAATAGCACTCGAACTCGATCAGATTCGTCCGCGTCCGCCTGCTGTGCGGGTCTTTGATGCGGGCGTTGGCGATGGAGGCTCGCATGCTCGAACGCCGTGATTGACACTCACCTGGCTGGCCGGCCCCTTCGGGATGGCCGCCCGGCGCTTCGGCTTTTGCCCTGCGGAGCCGGGAGTAGGTCACTCCCGACGCTAGTCTTGGCCCGTATGTCCTATTAAACCGGCCTCGGCCACGTCTCACTGAACTGTCGCGTTCATGGTGATTACCGACGTTCCCGAACCCGAAGGGCCCTTTCCCGTGAAGCTGACGGCAAACGCGTCGTTGCCCTTGCCCACTTTGGCGGTGTAGGTGTAAGTAGATATGTTCAGCTTCTTCAGAGTCCCATGTGCGGGCTTTTGAGAGATTGGTCGAAGCGGCAATCACCCGTCCAGCTTGAGCGGCAATAAATGTACCGCCGGCCGAAACATTGAAGTAGCCGCTAGAGTTTACTCCCCAACTCGACTGGAAACGTAACCGGACACTCTGAACCGGCCTCCGCAGAGATCGGTATCAAGCCAAGAACGGCCACCGCGGCAATTGGTGGTGTACGAAAATGCATTTCTGTCTCCACAATGTGAAGGCGATCTCAACCGCCGACCTGAACCTTTGTTGACGCACCTCAAAGAACCCCGTCGCGCTCACTCGCGACCGGAACTCCAGTTGAAGTCGAGATACGGCGGCATACTGCAGACCGGCGACGCATTTCTCCCTCAAGGAACTTCAGCGCGCCGGAAATCGTTGACTTTGCCTCGCTCGGTTCGTGAACCTGGGCAGAATGCCAGGCCATGGACTGCCAGCCATTGAACCAATTATCCCTAGACTGCTTCGGATCTAGATCAAAAACCGCGAGATTGACGGTCTTACGATTCGTGTAAATGCTATAACCGTCATACTGAGAGTCCCTGAACGCTGCTAGACGTGCCAGCGACACTGAATTCTGTTTTGAGAGTTTTTGTCCGGGTTGATTTTTGATTCAGGAGCCGGCTGATGTTTGTTCGCATCACCACAGACCACGCGCCTCGCCCAAATTCGCTCAAACACTTCCGCTTGGCGAGCAACTCAACCCATCGTCAAGCGAATTCACGTACAAAACGGGGAAGCAACTCTACGGCGAAAAGGAGCCTGCCGAGTACGTCTATCTCGTAAGCGAGGTGCAGTGCGGAGCTACAAGCTACTCTCCGATGGTCAGCGCCAGATCGGCGCATTTCACTTGGTCGGTGACATTTTTACCCGAGAACGGTGAGATGCACCGGGTTACAACGGGCGAGATGAGCGAAGTTTACGACGGGTTGGGCGCAGCGCATAAGCCAACGAGTGTCAAATGCAAGTGCGAGCGTTGGGTTATCAGCGACTTGCATGATTTCGTCACCAACCGGTGCGCGTTGGTCGTTTTTCTGCGCGCAAATATCAACGCGTCTACTCGAAAAATACGAAAGGCTGATTATCTCCACTCTGTCAAAAAGAGTTTGTCTTGGACTCGCGCATACGAAGATTGTCTGAGAGGATTTAGTCATTGGACGACGATGTCAGAACGACTATCGCGCTGCTCTGCTTTCGCTGGTCGCCATCGGCTTTGTGCTGATCTATAGGACATCCGGCGTCCTAAACTTCGCTAAGGCGCGATGCTGCTGTTCGCGGCGCGGATCTTCGTCAGTCTGGTCGAGCGTGGAACGTCCTTTGCGTTCGCGCCGGTTGCGATGCCCGCCGATGCACCAGGTGCATGTTGCTTGAGCTTGGAGGAGGATCACATATGGTGACCACGCGCGAAGTGTCTGTCGATGACGCCCCAACGGTGACCCACATGGTTGCTGCCCTAGTCGCCGAACTCGGCGCCGGCCAGGTACTGGCCGAACCAGATACCCAGCTTGTGGCTGAACTTCTTGCCATGAAGGAACGTATCTATGGGTTTCTAGCTTTCGCGGAGGACCGCCCGGTCGGCGTCATTATGTTGTCGGAAAGTGCAGCCCTTTTCGCGCGCGGGACCTACGCCACTATCACCGAACTCTACGTGGTGCCGGACCAGCGATCGTCTGGGGTCGCGATGCGCCTCATTGAGGCTGCCGTACGCTTGGGGGCGGCAAAAGGCTGGGGCCAGCTTGAATTGGCGGCGCCCAGGCAGCCGATGTGGAGCCGCAATTCCAGCTTGGCATTGTACTTCAAGGCTGGTTTTGCAGAGATCGGCCCACGTCTAAAGCTGCCACTGCAATGCCTCAGTACCCCGCGTACGCAAGGCGCTCCTAAGGGGCGATCGCGATTAGACTCTCGGCGGCAACGCGCACTATCCCGCTCTAGCCGGATTCAACTGCTGTAAGGCTTGCATTGGAATCCGTGGGCACTCTTTCGGCCAATTGGACTACGCAATACTACTGGCGCTGGCTGGCTCCGCCGCTTTTCGAGCAGCCTAGTGAGCATCGTTGAATAGGCGAAAGCCACGACAGCGAGACAGCTACGGTGGTCACGTAGCGATAGGATGCGCGAGACACGCAATTCGATCTGATTTTCAACTATTGCTGATTCTTAGCGAATTAGCTGGCTTTCGCGAAGTACTCTCGCGGCGAGCGAACAATACCGCTCCGGGTGCCGGATCGTCCTGCCCATCGCTGCTACGCATGATCCGCGGGAGGCCCGGCAAGCCTATGATGTCATCTTGCCCGCACCGAATGCCTGGCTAAAGACGGCCGCGAACATCTTTTGAGAGGAGGTCGTTAACTAGACCTATTTCATATCTTTCGTTTGCGCTTTCGTAGCCAATGCTTGGGTTGTATCGCGAGCAAAAGACTTGCTTCGAGGGTGTTGAGAGAGCGCTACCGCGCGCTTTACAATCTTGTCGATCAACTTTCGGCTGTGGATATGTTCGGGCCCCCCCCGTTTGGGAGTTGCTGAAGGAGGTCGACCCTCAAATACTTTACGCATTGCATTTGGCTTGCTTATTCCTTCACGTGGGGGCGCGTGTGAGATGATTGACTTGCCGTCACGGGCGTATCTCGCCTGCTGTCTACCGGCTCGGGCGTGGCCGGCGCCTTTGCCGCAATCACTCTCATCACGGATACCAGCAAGACTATTTCTCCCGAGCAGCTGTTTACGATCGCGGCAGCCGGCTACACCGGTGCCGATTTCATCGAAGGTTTCATAACGCGGATTTCAGGCAACCAGCCGGATGCTCCCGCAGTGAAGCATGTTGCCACTAATTCTTCCGATGACGCCGTAGGATAAATGCCATGGGATCAGCTGTTGAATTGCCTATTAACGGCCAAGCCACCGCAAATGTCAGGGTCAATCTGAGACAGGGCTCGCCAAGCCTTCAATCTCCGGTTCTGCGAAAGCTGAATGCCGGGACAACAATTTCGATCGAAGGCCTTGTCATCGGCGATGCCGTCCAGGGCAACGCGCATTGGTACCGGACGGCGGACAGTGCCTATGCGTGGGCCGGCGCTTTCTCTTCCATCCAGCGGATCGAGCTGTCGCCGTCCCTCTCTCCTGGCAAAGCGGCTGTGGATACAGGGCTGGACCGCGTTCCGCTGGTGGTCGACATCTTTCACGGAGACAGTGTCGTCAGCTTCGATCAGGCATTCGCCGCGGGGCTGCGTGGGGTCATTCACAAGGCGACAACTGGCGCGTCCGGCAGGGACGATGCGTACAAGCGTCGGCGTGATCTTGCAAATCGTGCAGGGCTGCTTTGGGGTGCAACGCATTGGGGTACGGCCCATGCACCGATAAGCGATCAGGTGAGCAACTTCCTTGACTGGGCTGATCCCGACAAGGACACGCTCGTTGCCCTTGATTTTGAGCGCGATGATGGAAACCAGATGACACTCGAGGGAGCACGTGAGTTCCTGGAGCTTGTCAACAACGAGCTCGGACGGAAAGCGGTGCTCTACAGCGGAGACACGCTAAAGACCGCACTTGGCAACAGGAGCGAACCGTTTTTCGGCTCGCACAGGCTTTGGCTGGCACAATATGGCAACCATCTAACCGTGCAGCGGAGCTGGCAGACGTATTGGCTGTGGCAGTACACCGACGGCGAGAAGGGGCCCGGGCGCAAGACTGTACCGGGAATTCCCGGAGACCGGCGCAAACGCCTCGACTGCGACCAGTTTGCAGGTAGCGTCGATGATCTGAAGGCCCAGTGGGCGGAGTAGCTGTACTCGCGGCGGGGGCGCGCAACTGTTGGAGTACGCCCCCGTCGCATCGTCAATGAGCAGCCGGGCTGTAGGCGAGAGTTCAAACAAAATTCAATTCTTCAATCTGGATTTGCTCCTGCGGTGAGGAAAGCCGACATGCCGAGACGAATCGTCCTCCTTTCCGACGGCACGGGCAATTCGGCCGCCCAGGTCTGGCGCACGAATGTCTGGCGCTTATTCTGCGCACTTGACCTCTCGAACGACGATCAAGTCGCCTTCTACGATGATGGTGTCGGCACCTCTTCGTTCAAGCCGCTTGCGCTGTTAGGCGGCGCATTCGGCATCGGACTTCGCCGCAACGTGCGCGAGCTCTACAAGTTTGCTTGCCGCAATCACCGCGGCAAGGATGACCAAATCTTTGGTTTCGGCTTTTCGCGCGGCGCCTTCACGATCAGGGTCTTGACGGGGCTGATCCTGGACCAGGGGCTGATCGATGCGAGTAGCATCTCGGAAGAGGAGCTCGATCGGCAGGCCCGTCAGGCCTATCGCGACTACCAGCGCAAGCACTTTCATACCAACTGGTATTTGCTCTATCAGGGATTCCGAAAGCTCATCGGTCGGCCTATCCTCGCATGGGATTCAGAGGTCCCAGCTCGCCGACATGCCGTTGAGATCCGTTTCCTCGGCCTCTGGGACACGGTGGCGGCTTACGGGTTGCCGATCGACGAGATGACGCGTGGAGTGAGCCAATGGATCTGGCCGCTCGAGCTCCCCAATCACACGCTTGGCAACGAGGTGAAACGCGCCTGCCACGCACTTTCACTCGATGATGAGCGGACGACCTTTCATCCCATTCTCTGGAACGAGCGCGATCCGGAATGGATGGCGCCGGCAGAGACGGAAAAACCGGGCTTTACCGCCAGCGAGCGGATCGTGCAGGTCTGGTTCTGCGGCGTCCATGCGAATGTGGGCGGAGGTTATCCCGACGACTCGCTGGCCCAAATCCCTCTTTGCTGGATCATGGAGGAGGCTCGAGCGTGTGGCCTCAAATTCAAGACCGAGAACCCGGCTGCGTTGGCCGAGGTGAGACAGGCGCAGGACAAGGACGGCAGGCTCTACGATCCACGCTCGGGCTTTGGCGCCTACTATCGTTATGGCCCTCGTCGGCTTTCACGGTTGTGCGACCAGCGGTTTTCCAGAACTACGGGGGACGAGGTTTACATCGAAAGACCCAAGATCCACGAGACCGCGCTACGTCGTATCAAGAATAACGCGCATGTCTATGCGCCGATCGGGATTCCGCACGAATACGATATCGTGATGGCAAAGCCGGTCCCGCATCCAGAGAATGCCGACTACTGCACCTTCGAAGTCAAGAGACTTCCAACCAAGCCGGGAAACGGCGTCTACGAGACCGCTAGCCAGGCCGCTGCGCGCGTCAGCGCCGAGCGAAAAGGGGTTTGGCCGAGAGTGTACTTACGCGCTGCCCTGTACTTCTCAACTCTCGCGGCGACCGCCTTTGCGATCATTTTTCCACTGGCTGGACGCGGCAATTCGATCAATGCAGATGCGAACCCGCTTGGCATCGTTTCGGACATCATTCGGACGGCCAGCGGCTTCGTTCCAGGCTGGGCCTCCGGCTGGCTTAGCTCATACGCGGATTACCCCTTCACATTCTGCGTGTTGGCCCTCGTGCTGACCGCCCTGCTGTATGGAAGCAGTCGTGTTGCTTCCAGCGTTACCGGAGAGATGCAGGGGCTCTGGAAGAAGGCTTTTGACGAGAAACTGACTCCCGTGTCGATCAAGCCGGAGCGCAATCCGAAGAGCGGCCTGCTGTTTGTGCAATCGATCTGGAAATACTACGTTGGCCCAGCAATTTCCGCGGCGATCTTAGCCTATCTGACAGTCACGGTCGCCGCGAAGTTTCTCTTGACGGCAGTCGATCAGGCCGGCCTCATTTGCGAAAAATCTGCAGCGCCCACAGACATTCCTGACGGTGGCGTCCTGATCTCGTTCGATGCCAGCAAAGTATGTCATGCGACCGGCTACAAGATCGGACGGCTGGACCGGTATTTCATCTGGACCACACCAGACCCTGGCGAGCTCAAAAAGCAACACCCGAACTACAAGGATGATCACGCGGCCTGTACGCAGCCGGGTGTCCCGCTGGGCGGTGCAGGCGTCACGACGGATGGCCGTGGCTACAGCACCTTCGGCGATCCGGCGGATGCGACACGGCTTAGTTGGTATCAAATGGCTCTACACGTGCTCAAGCTGCCGCTACGACGCTACTATGGCGAGCCGTGGTTCCAGCCGATCGCACGCTACGGCCAATTCGGTGATCAGGTCGATTTCCTCGAGCCCGACCCGAATCCGGCTTTCAGAAAGATTTCCGAGTACGTATCTCCGAAGGTGCCGGGAGAGCTCATCTTCTATGTCAATGAAGCAGCTCTGCCGGTGCCGCAGAGCTTTCAGTGGTTCTACAACAATCACCAGGGCTGCATCTCGTTCTTCGTCAAGCCATCCAAGTAGGACGTAGCGCCTCAGATAAATAATGATTTCAAACGTCTCCCCGCGCTGGCATGGATCGTGTCCCGTGGCGTGGTGTAGCTGAGCTTAGGCCACCACGTTCGCCGGCATGAGCCGGATCGATCAGCTGGCGATTGCCGGGAAGCTGACGGGGGGATCATCGCCCAACGGGGCGATCGTTTCCAGTGTCATGTAGCGGCCGCGCTGGACCGCCCACTCGTCATTCTGTTCGAGCAGGATGGCGCCGACCAGACGGGTGATGGCGTCCTCATTGGGGAAGATGCCGACCACTTCGGTTCGTCGCTTGATCTCGCCGTTGACGCGTTCGAGTGGATTGGAGTGGTCCGCAGGTGCTTCCAATGCTCGGCCGGGAAGTCGTAGAAGGCCAGCAGCGCGTATCGATCCTTACTGAGGCAGTCGGCCGCCTTCTCGTATTTGGGCGTGTAGCTCTCGATGAAGGCGTCGAACGCCAGCTCGGCGGCGGCCTTCGTTTCGGCCATCCAGATCTCCTGCAACGCGCGTTTGGCCTTCGGGTGCTGGCTCTTCGGCAGCTTGGCGAGAACGTTGGCGGCCTTGTGCACCCAGCAGCGCTGCTCGCGCGTTTTCGGCCAGACCTCACCGGCCGCCTTCCAGAACCCGAGTGCGCCATCGGCGATCACGAGCTGCGGAGGTACGTCGAGCCCGCGCCGCTTCAGATCGAGCAGCAGATCGCGCCAGTCGTGCGCGCTCTCGCGGACGCCATCGGTGAAGCCGACCAGTTCCTTGCGGCCTTCCGGCGTCGCGCCGATCAGCACAAGGATGCACTGCTTTTCGTCTTCGAGGCGTGCTTCGAGATGGATGCCATCAGCCCAGATGTAGACGTAGCGCTTCGCCGAAAGATCGCGTTTCTGCCGCGCGGTGTGCTCGTCGAGCCAGCCCTCCTTCAGCCGGCCGACGGCGGATGCCGACAGCCCGGCAGCATCCTTGCCGAGCAGCGCCGACAGCGCCTCGGAGAAGTCACCGGTCGAGATACCCTTCAGATAGAGGATTGGCAGCAACGTCTCGATCGACTTCGATCGGCGCATGTAGGGCGGTAGGATCGACGGTAAGAACCGGATGCGATCGGGGTCGGCAGCGCAGACCTCGCGATCGCGCACGCGTGGCTGGCGGACGACGACCGGACCGATACCGGTCATCACCTCGCGCTCCGGCAGGTGACCGTGGCGGACCACGCGCTGATGGCCGTCCCGGGTTTTCAAATCGGCATGCTTACCGAGAAAGTCCGCGACCTCCGCCTCGACCGCCTTGGCCAGCAGGGCACGCGCCCATCGCGCAAGATTTCGGTGAGTGGATCGTCGAACCCTCCTGGCTGAATCAGCTTGGTGACGTTATCGTTGGACACGGCATATCGCTCCTTCGTGGAGAAGTGGAGGCGTCAAGCACCCCCACGATATGCCGCCTTCCCGATTCCCGCCGTCACCAACTTTCGGCGATAGCTCGGTTACCGGCTTTCAAAGCTTAAGACTCGCGATTTAACTGCCTTCACTTCCGAAATTCTGCGTGTGATTGCGAGACTGCGCAGCTTTTGGACACGACGGTCCGCCCGTTGAACGACGCGAGCGGGGCGCGAGAGGCGCTAAGCGTCCGCACGATTTAGTTGGCATTACACAGAGCTGAACCAGACGCCACATTTACGCCAGGGTTTTTGCGCCCACACTGAGGGGGACGATCGCAAAAACGGGTTAATTCCGCCAGTGGTTCTCAAGCGACGACGAGGATCGAACGAAACGAATGCTGGGCATTCGCCCACCAATAGGTAGTGGTTGCGGCCCCCTGACGCTCGATAACCGCTTCTGGCACTTCGCGATATATTGTATCGCTGCACAACTTCAGTCGCTTTGTGACATGGTCATCATCGCATCGCGCCACCAAGTTTTTAGTACACGGCCTAACATTCTCGTGATTCAGTCATCGGCCGTGTTCGCGGGATGAAGCGTAGTGGACGCCCGCTGGATATGCTTGCCCAATCCCGGCGCGCGCGCTAACGCGGCGAACGGCGTCGATCAGATAGGCCTCACGGGTGTTCGTCCTTCTCAACACTGCAGTCGGTGAGATCTCTTTTCTTCCGCATGCGGCGGAGTGAATTGGACCATCCAATCTGGCGATCAGAGAAAAGCTTTCCCCAAAAAGCCGGATTGGCAGTCCGGCGTAGCGTCCCCTTCACTCACACGGATCTTGGGGCGAGACCGCCTCTCAACGCAACCAGTTTTGGTTCTCTGATTTCCGCATGCAGTGTCGTTCTTCGCCAGTTCGGATTTTGAGTTCGAAGGCCAGCCTGTTTCGATGAGCTCAAAGCCTCTTTGCGAAGGCGCGAGCAGGAGCTAGAGTTGGCAGCATTGCTTTTACTGAGCACGAAGGCGCACGTGAGTAGATTGCCGACCCATCAAAGCGCCGGCCACAGGAACAAAATCCAATAGCTATAATTTGGCCCGCAGCATTGTCACGCAGCTGAACTAGAATGATTGCCTGATTTTTCGCGCGGAACCGGCGCCGCTCCCTTCCCGCGACAAAATAAATCGATCGAGGAGATTTTTAATCATGAGTACGAGCCCGGTAACGATTTATGTGGTTGATGATGATGAGGAAATCAGGAGTGCTCTCGGAAGTCTCTGCGAGGATGCCGGACTTCAGGTGAGACTGTTCGGCTCGATTGACGAATTCATAACGGAGGATCTCTCTGATGGCCCGTCATGTCTGGTGCTGGACGTTCGCTTCCCCGGCACGTCACCGACCGGTTTGGAGTTGCAGAGAACACTCGCCGATTCAGGCATCCTGATTCCGATCGTATTTATCAGCGGCGTTTCGGATATTCGGGTTTCCGTGGAAGCGATGAAACGCGGGGCGGTGGACTTTCTGCCCAAGCCTTTCCGCGAGCAGGAATTTTATGATGCGGTGCGGCTTGGCGTTGAATGCGACCGAAGTCGGCTGGAGCGCGAGCACGTCGCGCGCGAAGCCCGGCTACGTGTCGAGGGTCTCACGGCACGGGAGCGTGACATCCTACCGTTGGTGGCAGACGGATTGCTCGCCAAGCAGATCGCGATCAGGCTGAATGTCAGCGAGGTGACGGTGAAGGTCAATCGTGCTCGGATGATGAAAAAGCTGGAACTTCGTACCCCCGTAGAAATCGTGCGGCTCGTTGACAGCATCAGAACCGATACTGCGACGATACGTCCAAGCCTCGTGCGATCAAATGTGACTCACTTTCAGGCCAGATCGAAAGCGGGACCTCTCGAGAGCAGTCCCCTCTCCTCGCAAAGGTATGCGGCGAGCAGGAAAACGTAACATCCTCCGGGAGCCTGGCCGGCAATCTTGCTCAAAGACTCCTGGGCGGCGCTCTTATCGATGCGTCACTGCACTCATTCTGTGAACTCCAGCTCAAACCGATTCATCTCCGTCGACCGGGTATGGAAAATGAGCGACCTTCCCGACAATGTGGCCAAGCGCGGCGAAGCAAATTTGACGAGTTGCGCTGGGTGCAATGTTGCCGCACCAGATCACTTATTGCGGAGAGAGGTCGCCTCTCGCCACCTGTGGGGCGGCGGTCCGTCGACCCACTTTGGCGCGCGGCGTCAACACTGCGATCTGATGCGGAGATGCCGGCATTCCACCAAGCGTAAGCCGGGGGGTGGCGCCTCTTCCTCGGCGTTGGCCGGGCCCAACGTCGCAAGCTGGTGGGGCTCCAAATGGGAGGCGTAGGCACAAAATTGTCGAGGCGCGGTCCACTCCCCGGAGACCGATGGAGGCACCCTGACGTTGCATGTCAGCTCGGAGGGGGCATGTTCGACATTTATGTGAACGATAAACGTGATTTGCTGGTCGTCACGCAGGGTTCGTCATTGCCGCTAAGTGGCGCGTTGGGGAAGTGGCCGAGGAGGAAAAGGCGAGTCGCCAGCATTAGCGATGAGATCAGGTTGGCCATAGTGGAGCAGGGCTATTACATGCGCAAGCTAAGCGATTTGAGGAAGCATTAGGGCAAGTTTTGGCGACCCCTTCCCGTCGTCGATCCGTCAGCTGCGACAGCGGAATTATGCGACCACGGCTGGCGTGACTGCGATCGTGTGCAGAGACCTATCCAATGAGAAATCAGGAACGTCGCACTTCGCACCAATAGGACCATCATTTCGGTCTCGCCTCGCCGCGGGACCAGGCGCAGAATTAACGGAAGACACAGCTGTCGCCAGCAACGATCAGGAATCGTTCGAGAACTGAGACTGCAGTTGATGCCCGCCCTTGAGCTGGCTGTGAGCAGGGAGAGCGACATTTGCGAAGAAGAAGTCGCCCGGCGAATTAACTTTGCAAATCAAAACTCACAAGCTGCCGACGGTCGCGGATCACGATCTCGCGCTGATTTCTCCCTATAAAATCGAGGATTCCCCGTCTGTGAAGATGGGACACGGCGCGCGAAACGGTTTCGAGCGTCAAGCCAAGGTAGTCGGCGATATCGCGGCGGGACATCGGGAGGGACAATGCGCCGGCCGCAGCGGATCGCTCGTCCATTTCAAGCAAAAAGGCCGCCACTTTTTCCAACGAGGTTTTTCGTCCAAGCAGCAGCATATGGTTTTCGGCGTGTTGTAGACTTTGAGCGGTCATCCTGAGCAGATTGTGAAAAACGACCGCATCATTCTCGGCTGCGTCTTCAAGGCTGGTGCGCCTGATTATTCGAACCGTAGTCTCCACGACCGCTTCTGCGGTGAACCGATGGTTCTCACCGTTCTCTAGTCCGAAGATATCGCTGACCAGATGAAACGCGCCAATTTGGCGTCGACCATCCGAGAGCAGTTTGTAGGTTCGGACCGCACCTTTGGTAACCTGATAGACGTACGCGGCGGGTTCTTTCTCGCCGTAAATCTCCTTCCCCTTCCTGTAGGTGAACTCACTCAAGTTAACGCTCAGATCGGAGCTGCTTGTAATCCCGAGGTCGGAAAGCGAGTTGGGGCGGGACGTTCTGACTTGGTTGGTGCGCACGAACATGGGGCACTCCTGCGGAAAGCCAAACGCGATTTGGCGCGCGGAGTGAAAGAACACCCCTTGCGCCAAAGAATGCATCTGATCGACCAGGACCGTAGCCAATCACTGTCCCTGAGATCAATGCGGTTGGTGCCATGAAAGCTATCGTTCGTGGTACGTCTCGAGTAAGTAAAACCTGAGGACTCACACTAAGCACCCTCACGCCTTCTTCATGAGTTAGGTTCAGCGCAAAGCCGCGCTGAAGCCGAGACCGAGGATGTAAGTGCAAGGACGGACGCTGCCCGAGGGTATCTCCCGGTCTGCAAAAGCGTAAGCGCGGAAGACCGGGGAAAAGCGGCCGAGCATCGCGCCCTTGCAGGCACCAGGGGTAGCGCCCCTTTAATTCTATCGTGCGAGGGATCGTGACGCTTGGCCGGCGCGCTCGCGCATAGAGCCCGGTCGGCTCTTTCGACGCGCCTCCACGTCCCGACGGTCGAAGAGATCAGGGTCCAACCCCTTTGCATGAGCGTCAGCGCGTGTGACGGAAGCAGAGTTGAAGGCAGCATCGCGAGGACAAAGTGCGTGTTTTACGGAAACAAGGAGGAAAAGCTGCGTCCCGGTACAGAGAATGGCCGCAGAGAGACGAACGGTGATGCAAAATGCGGATAGTGTTGTGCAGTCCCGATTTCTGGAATCGGTAGCTATGGGCGTACCGTCTGCTCGTTCGCTAGGCCCTGCGCCCAAAGCAAGCAGCGAGGGTTTCGGTGTGCACTCACTTTAGTGATACGTGAAGCAACGCAGGCAATGTGGGCGCTTGTACTCGTTGTTAACCTAAGGTAGCATTGCCCATACTTATTACTGCGATTGACCAATCAATTTGCACCATCGTTTGTGCCTGGAGAGCGATATGTGTATAAGAGACAGGGTAGCATTCCATCCAAGTCTCGGGCCGATCTGCGATGGGCCTCTCGGGCAGGCGCCTTGTCAGGTGATCCGGCGCTATCTAGCGATGCAACAACTTGCGGCTCGGCAATACCCATTCCAACAAATCGGAGCGCTCCCTAACGGGGCCCCGCTTTGCATGGGGCCGTTGGGGCCGGGAGTGTGCGATGCTATCCGCAACTACTTGATGCAACAAAACCAGGGCGGCCCGGGTCTGAAGAGCATCGATCCTGCACGTCCTCAGTTGGTCAACACCGGCACCACTGTCCAGCCGATGTGCAACGGTCCCCATGGCACAACGCCATGTTATCTCGTTCCTCAAATGAGCCTTGAACGGCTATCCGGCCAAGTCCCGTCACCGGGGGCGTTCGGTGTAGCGTCGGGCGGAGATCCACAGAGAACCGCCGACGAGTGCGCAAGGCGAGACGGCCCAGATGTATCCCAGTTTGCCGGGCGTGCGGATCAGCAGGTGATCCTGCCTCAAAGCCAGCAGGGGCTGCTGGACAGTGCGGTTTCGAACAGGGACGGCTCGTCCTTTGCGTCGTGTGCTGCTCTACATCTTGGGATCCAGCTGTCGGACAATCAGCGCATCCTTGCACAGTGTGCCATGAGATCAAACGGCGACCGGGCGGCCTTCCTCGGTTGCGCCGGAGGGAATTTCGCCAACTGCAAGCGGTTCGAGCTTTCGTTACGAGGCGAAACCAGCAACGTCCGAGAATGGGGAGTGGTACCATGGCATGTGGATTTCCCGGAGTAGGTCATCGCTATTTCGTCGATTTCGTCGCCTTTCAGGTCGAGCTCGATTTCGCGTCGGAAACATCGCTGACCTACTACAACCTGGACAAGAACGGCAACAAGGTCGGATCGGAAACCGTTACCATCAAGGTCGAGCCGATCACCGACGGGATTTTCCTGGTGACCTGGCAAGAGTCCGACAAGACGACGGTCGTTCACATCGAAGATTACAACCGTCAGACCATCGTCACCAATATCACGGAGCCGGATCTCTCCTTTGACCAGTTTCACGGTAAGTTCCGGGAATTGCCATGAGGGCGGCTTCGCTCGATACGGCACCACCGTCGACGCAGCGGATCGGCATCTTCGTCTTCGAAGGCTTCGAGCCGATCGACGTGTTTGGCTTCGCCGAGGCCTTCACCATCTCTCGTTTTCTCGGCCAGAACTACTGGGACCCGTCACCCTATCCTTTCGCAACGATGCTCATTGGGCGCCACCTCGAGAAGGTGAGGAGCATCAACGGTCCTGCAGTCATGCCGGACCTGGACATGAAGCAGGCGCTCGCCGATCCACCGGATCTCCTTATGATCCCCGGTGGCGGGGGTACGTGGCCGCTGCTCGACGAACAGGCCGATCCTGAAGGCGTTGCGATGCTGCTCGAATGGGTGTGCCAGATGGACGCCAAGGTGAATCTTATGGCCTCCGTCTGCACGGGCGCAGCGGTGCTCGCGCGCGCTGGCCTGCTGACTGGTCTCCCGGCCGCGACAAATCATGGTGCTTTTACCTGGGTGGCAAAGCAGGGACCAAAGGTCCTTTGGGACAATGTGTCGCGTTGGGTCGACGCAGGACGCTACGTGACGTCGGCCGGCGTGTCGGCCGGAACGGACCTCGGCTTCTACCTGGTGTCGAGACTGGCTGGGCGTGCCGTTGCCGAAAACGCAGTGGCAGCGGCGGAGTACGATTGGCATCGCGACCCGCAGACGCCAATTTTCTACCCGCCTCAAGCTCAATGGGACGACTGCGTCGTTGACAGGAAAACTACGGGAGGGACAGATGCAAATTGAGCAAATCACACGCCGCGAGCTTCTGGGAGCGATGGCGGCCACCGCGGTTGCTCTTCCCTTCAAGCCGGCTCTTGCAGCAGCAAGATACAAGAGATGCAATGTCACGAGCGATGAAGGACGCAAGGCGCTCGTGAGCTACGCCAAAGGCGTCGAAGCGATGCTGAGGCTGCCCGCCGATCATCCCCACAATTGGTTCCGCAACGCCTTCGTCCACCTCCTGGACTGTCCACATGGAAACTGGTGGTTCTATGTGTGGCATCGTGGGTATCTCGGTTATTTCGAGCAGACCATCCGCTCGCTCAGCGGTGACGCCGATTTCGCCCTTCCCTACTGGGACTGGACCGAACTGCCGCAAATACCAGACGAGATGTTCGCGGGCGTGCTGTCGCCGACGAGCGATGCTTTCAAGCCTTATACGGAAAATTTTGCTGTTTTCACCTCGTTCATCAAGCCGACGCTCTCACGATACTGGGACAGCCTCTCTTCCGCGCAGAAGGGTCAGCTCACCGCGCGCACCTACGTGCAATTCGATGATCTGTGGAACGGTCCACTCGGTGTGACCGGCAAGGGCGTGGCAGGAAACGAATGCTTCGCACCAACCTGCGGCGCGCGTTACCTGTCAAAGACCAATCCTCATCTCGACGGTGATACGACGCGGGCCGTGTCAAAGCTGACTGTCTCTGCTGGTCTGCTGGCGCCTGATTTCTACAACCCTGTGAACTATCTCAGCTTCAACAGTATCAAGAGCCCATCCCACAACACAGCGTCGACCGGCGCGCCGACGAGCTTTTCGGTCCTCGAGGGAATGCCGCACAATCTTGTCCACAACTGCATTGGCGGACAAGGCCCACTCGATCCTGGCCCCTATGGAAACATGACCAATTTCCTTTCTCCGGTCGATCCGGTTTTTTTCCTTCACCACTCCAATATGGATCGGCTCTGGGACGTGTGGACGCGCAAACAGAAGTCGCGCCATCAACCCTATTTGCCCGAGGGCGACGACTTGAAAACCCTGTCGGATGAGCCGTTCTTGTTCTTTGTAGACGCCAATGGAGACTATGTCTTGAACGGCAAGGCCGGGGACTATCTCGCCACTGAGAGATTCGACTACGACTATGACGACAAGGGTTTTGGCGAAACACTCGTTCAACCGGAAGTCGCCGAGCTCACTACGCAGAAGCCACCGGTAGCCGCCGCGCGCGTATCGGCGAATGCCGCTTCGGTTGAGATTCCGGCTGCGACATTGCAGGGGCGCAGCAACGCCAATAACCCGCGGCCGCTGGTCGCGCAGGTCACGCTGACGCGCCCCCAGGGCACCTCAAGCACCCGCCGGTTCCGCGTATTCATCGGCGCACCGTCCGACGCTACCAATCTCGGCGTTGACAGCCCGTATTATGCCGGAACAGTCGGGTTTTTCGGCCCGCAAATGGCAGACATGGGCATGTCCCACGAGGCAACCTTTGCGGTCCCGCTTCCCGCCACGCTGCACGCTCTCACTGCGCCCCTTGCCACCGCGGCCACCAATGCAAATCTGGCCGTAAGGGTCACGCCAGTAAATGGGGAGGAGACCACTCCTGTGCTCAAGGCAGTCTCGATCGGAGCGCTGTAGGCCGTGCGCCATTTGGTAATCGTGTTGATGCTCGCAGCATCCGCTGCCTATGGCGCAGAGGAAGGAGGAATGGAACGAACGCTTACGCTCCCCCATTCCCTTGCCCCAGGGGCCATCGCGTGGATCGAGGTGCAAGTGGGACCTCTTGCGCCGGGT
Organism: Bradyrhizobium sp. UFLA05-89; assembly: GCF_059803475.1. Taxonomy (NCBI): domain Bacteria; kingdom Pseudomonadati; phylum Pseudomonadota; class Alphaproteobacteria; order Hyphomicrobiales; family Nitrobacteraceae; genus Bradyrhizobium; species Bradyrhizobium sp. UFLA05-89. The sequence continues at coordinate 36,741 of NZ_JBANBA010000080.1, forward strand.
CAGCGTGTCCGTGTCACCACGCAAGCTGGCGAGCTACTCGGCGCCATCTCGCCTTTCGGCCCGGGCGAGCGCCAGAACGCTGGCATCTATTCGTTGCCCGTACCTCCCGATGCGATTCACGACGACAATCTATCCGTTGTCGTGACCATCACCGAAGCAAACAAGCCTCCTCGCGCGCCGAATCCAGCGGAGGTGAAGAGTCTGAAGTTGTTGGCTCCTAATACGACAAGGTAAAGAAACTGGCGCGCCCGGCACGATTAGGTGGGTTCATCGACACTACGAAACCTTCCTAAAACTCGGCGGCTCTGTCAGATTCAGGCTGCGGATTATCGAAAGAGTAATGGCCTGGACGCTGGTGGTCGCAGCCATCATACGACGTGGGTCGAGCTTCGCCCTGCCCGTCACGTCGATCGATAAGCCCGACAATGGGGCCGACCTTGCTCGCTTGTTTGCGCGCTCTGTGTGTTTCGCAAGGAGGAGCTCGTCCTATTCGGCAGATGCTTGCGTCAACGAATCGGCGATTGCCATGCACACCGCCCTTAGCTCGATCGCAATCTGGCTCCAACGCCAGCTGCGAGGAATCTACCTCATATACGGAGGTATTACGATGGCGGGCGGGTGCATCGCTGTGTCCCGTTCTTGGCCACTGATGATCGAATTCACTGGTGCTGCCTGACTGGCGGTCCGGCCGACACGCTGTCGCGTGTCTGCTTGGCAACCAATGTCGACAAGCGGACATGGTCGTGCAGCCCTGAGCGGGCTGAAACTCGCGAGTCTTTAGCCGGCATACAGCTTGCAGTGAATGGGCGCGAGATGGCGTAAGCCGCGCTATGCATGCGTTGCGTGTTTCCGCTGCTTGGCTTGATACGCGAGCCCTGCGAACGCAAGGTCACAAGTCCACGGCGACTAGGTGTGATTGGCGGCAGCCAGGGCGGACTGCTGTTGGCGCGGCAATCACCCAATGTCCCGAGCGATCATCAAGGGGCCGCCATACACCGAACTGAAGCGTCGGGCGCCTCCTGGATTGCCGACGGCGACCTCGCCATTGCCGAGCAGCGCACGTGGATCAGGTCTGCTCGCCTCATCAGACACTGGTCCTGGACAAGACCCAACCCGCCTCCTTAATTCTCACCTCAAAAGCACGACTGCATGCATCCGATGACCCGGCCGCAGGGCTGCCGCGAGGCTCGCGGACTACGGGAACATCGATGGGGGACACGCCGCCGCGCGCCAATCTCATCGGATATGTGCGTCAACTAACCCGCAAATACGCCTATGCACCGAGGCAGCTTTGTTCTGAGCAAGCTCGACGGACGGACTTATCGAAGCAGATAAAGTCCAGACCATTGGTTGTTTCGACGTCACACGTTGGTCAGCTGAATTCGTTCAGGCGCCAGCAAGGCGATATCACCGAACAGCCGACGGCGGGCAAGATGCAACTCCGATCTTGACTGCTGCTGGAGGAAGGCGCTCCGTCTTGTGGAGGCGTTCGAACACGGGCCGCCAATTGCCGCGTCATCGGGCCGCATCTCGGTCGCAGAGCCTCGTTGGCCCAGGATTTGCTATTCCTACCTCAACTTCGTTCCATTTTTCTGGAGAGATCGCGCAGCAATGTCACGCCGCTGAGCGGGTTTTCTCAATGCCGACCGTACTTCCGAGGCCGCAAGATCCGAAGGGCCTGTGGCGCCTCAATCGAGATTTGGTCGAAAGCGCGGAGCCAGGCCGGCGAGTTCGGCGTGACAGACCGGCGCCGAAAGAGGCGGTCAGTCGTTCCCGCCGGCGAACTAACGAGATTGACAGCGGCTCATCTCGCTCGGTCCGCCGCGTCCGTCCGCAGGCATCACGTCGATCAAGCGACAATCGGACTGATACTTCAATACGGAATAACCCGCGGACCCAACTCCGCGCCGAAATTCGGCGTTCCGCCACTCATTCTCGAGAATTCCGGCTCCTTAGCCCAGTGAATGATGGATGTTCCGCTCAGGCTGTCCCTATAACTAGAGAAGCGCCGCGTTTCCGAGTTGAACTCGGCAGGTGACTTCGTTCCGTCAGGCTTCCGTAAGCCTGCTGTGCAATCATTGATTGTCGTCAGTCAGCCCCTGCACAGGATTGGCGACTCAGAGGCCCGGCCGGATTCGCCTCCAATGCCGGGCCTCCTCGCTTTGGGGAGTGCCTTAGATATTGCGTACCGGCGCGCTTCGCTGAAGCTTTGATCTTGTCGTTATCCTCGCCCTTACCTTGTTTCTATCACCCATCCTCAGCGCAGACAGCGGCGCGGTATGCAGACGACCCCATCAAGCCCCGTCACTACAAAGGCTCCGGCGCGTGCTAAATCATTAAGGACATAGACCAACTTGGTCAGTGCCTCGATCTCGCCTTCAAGAAACGCTCAATCTCTGCACGTCCTCGAGCAATCGGCGATGTCACGGCAAGTCTTTAATGGGATTGAGCGCCGTAAATCCTTCGACAGGTTCAAGCTGCGAAGCGCCAGAAGTAAATTAGACTTTTCGCTCTCGTTTCGACCAAGGATCGACGTGATCCGTGCGAGTTTGATGTTTCCGCTGTCCTGAATGGACCTGAAATTGGATACACGAAATGAAGTAAGCAGCATCATCCCCCCGAAATTTGTATTTAATATACAACCCGCGACTGGAGCTCGCCAAAGTAGAAATAGTGGCTCCAGCCTTAAAGGGACTTGCTCAGCAAGCACGAAGGGGACAAGTCGCTGATCACAACGGGGGTGAAGGCCGCGCTAGAGGCGCGCGATAGCCCGCGTCAGACGAGTATGGTTGATAGTTCTGCTCACTCGTTTGCATCGAGTTTCAGGTGATAACGCGTATGCTGGAGCTCGCCCGTCCTGGTCAATGCGCCTTTCGCGACGAGGTCCTGCAGGTCACGAGTGGCGGTCGCGCGAGCCGCCTTGGTAATGCTGATGTACTTCTCGGCGCTGAGACCGCCCTTGAACCCATCGATGCCCTCCTTGAACATTCGAGCCAGAGCCTTCTCCTGGCGTTCGTTGTACTGACCGCGGAGACGCTCATAGAACTTTGTCTTCGCAATGTAGAAATCGACACGGTGGTTAGTGTTAACCTGCGCCTCAAAAATGGTATTGGCGAAGTACAGCAGCCAATCCGTTAGCTCCATGCGGCGGTTGTTGCGCTCAAGCGCATCGTAGTAAGCCTTCCGCTTGCGCTCGATCGTGTAGGCGAGCGCAATTAGCGTCGGTTGGCCGAGATTTTGCGCAAGCGACTTTTCCGCGACCGCGCGGGCAATGCGGCCATTCCCGTCTTCGAATGGATGGATGCTGACGAAGTACAGATGGGCAAGAGCGGCGCGCGTCATCACCGGCAGCTGTTGACGGGTGTCAGGGCCCGTGTCGTTGAACCACTGAACGAACGCAGCCATTTCTTTCGCCATGTTTTCAGACGGCGGCGCCTCAAAGTGAACCCTGCGCGGGCCGATTGGGCCAGAGACCACCTCCATGGGCTCTGCATGAGTGCGGAGAGCACCGATCGTTCTGATGGTCCGGTCCCCGCTCATCAACATGCTGTGCCAGCCGAACATGTCTCGTCGGTCAGAGGCTTTTGGAAATTGAGGTATAGGTCGACCATCATCTGCGCGATACCTCTTTCAGCAGAAGGCACGCCGGCCTGCTGTTCGCCAAGGCCGAATTGGTAGCGCAAGGACGATTGAATGCTGTCGCGGTTCAGTATGTCGCCTTCAATTTCCGAGGTCTTCAGCGCCTCATCGCTGATGAGCTCGATCCGCAGGTTTTGCTGATCATCCTGGCTGACGTGCCTGAACGCACCAATGAAGTCGCCCCAGCGAAGGCAGCTTCCAACCGCTCAAGGGCTGCCCGCGTCATAGGTAAGTGGGGCCAGGTCGGTTCCTCCCGGTTCCAAGGCATGAGCTATAGCACTGCTTTCTATAACTCAGCGTGGGATTAATAATGAGCTATAGCAAGCCATCCTATAACTCACTGGAGAGTTGCGAGGCTTTTCGGTCATCCGCGAATTAGACGCGCGACCTGGACCGATGTCGTCCGGCAGACAGCCGACGTTTATGTGAGCCTAGGTCACATTATCGATATCGCTATTGCGTTGCCTTCAGGACCTCGCGAAGCGTCGCTGCGAGGCGCTGATATTGCTCGGGCTTCGTCTCTTTGAGAGTAGCAAGGTCAGCCGCGATGTTGTTGAGGCGTCGCGCTGCAGCTCGTGCCTTGATTTCATTGATATCGCGATGAATCTTGGCAAGTTCTTCGAAAGCCGGCGCATCCTGCTTCGCCTTGGGCAACTCGGCGATAAGAATGGCGAGAGCGTCCATGACGCGGCCTAGCTGGCGACCGTAGCTCTGCGCGGCAACAATCTCTCGTTCGGTATCAGGCGCGCTTGAATTCTGCTCTGTGATGTTGGTTACGCTACCAAACACCCAACCAGGCAGTATGGGCTGAACGAAGTTCCGAGGCGCCGCAAAGAAATCGAGAGGATTGGGCATGCTGCCCTTCATCCAGGATGGCCAATCCCATCTGGGCGGATTCGCAGGCTGAGAGTCGCTGCTCATGAGGTAGCTTCCTTCCGGCGATGTCGAGAGGGAACGATGTTCGCTGTGCTCGCAAGCCCAATGTAGGCCGCGCGATCATCTCTCATTGTGAAGGATTTCACATCCAACGCTTAATGCCCAGCTACGTACAATATCGCAGGCTGGTCCTGACCGTCGCGCGTCGGCAATAGTGCTGCGTCCCAATTTTGCGCCGTACAGTACAATCAGTCCGACTGCTTTGAGGAGGCTGCGCCTAGTTGAAAGCCCTAGCGTGACTTCAGCGCCGGTCCGTAGACGCCATGTCCTTTGTGCTTTGACCTTCTCGTTGGTTCAATACCAGTGGCATTGTCCGCATTTTTTGCTCGCCTTAAAAGTGCTCCACCTGTCGAAATCCGCGGTGGCCCAAATAAGTGGCGGCAGTTGGCGGGCAATAGCATCGGCAGTGACGTGCGAACGACCAGAGCGCCCCACCCTCGTTCGGCATCCGTCGCCGAGCAGGGAATGGTTTCGCTTGATCGTGTCCCTTGACAACGTGGGAACAGGCCAGGGGGGCGCGTTGCGAGCCCATCCTAAGTAGAAAACCCCGGCGTGGCCGCCGAGGTTTTCACATTTCATGGTTCGGTGTAACGGCTAGATCAGAAGTCCATGCCGCCCATGCCACCCATGCCGCCGCCAGGAGGCATGGCGGCACCGGCAGCTGCCTTCTTCGGCAGCTCGGCGACCATGGCCTCGGTGGTGATCAAGAGCGCCGCCACGGAGGAGGCGTTCTGGACTGCAGTTCTCACGACCTTGGTCGGGTCGATGATGCCCTTGGTGACGAGGTTGCCGTATTCGCCAGTCTGCGAGTCGAAGCCGTAGGCGTACTGATCCTTCTCGAGGATCTTGCCGACGATCACCGAACCGTCTTCACCGGCATTGATCGCGATCTGGCGGGCCGGCCAGGACAGCGCCTTGCGCACGATCTCGACGCCGGTCTTCTGGTCGTCGTTCTTGGTGCGCAGACCCTTGAGCGCTTCGGTTGCACGAAGCAGGGCGACGCCGCCGCCCGGGACAATGCCTTCCTCGACCGCGGCGCGGGTCGCATGCATCGCGTCATCAACGCGATCCTTGCGCTCCTTGACCTCGACCTCGGTCGCGCCGCCGACGCGGATCACCGCGACGCCGCCCGCGAGCTTGGCGAGACGCTCCTGGAGCTTCTCACGGTCGTAGTCCGAGGTGGTCTCCTCGATCTGCGCCTTGATCTGGGCCACGCGCGCCTCGATGTCAGCCTTCTTGCCGGCGCCGTTGACGATCGTGGTGTTCTCCTTGTCGATCATCACCTTCTTGGCGCGACCGAGCATGTTGAGCGTGACGTTCTCGAGCTTGATGCCGAGATCTTCCGAGATCGCCTGGCCGCCGGTCAGGATCGCGATGTCCTGCAGCATGGCCTTGCGGCGATCGCCGAAGCCCGGAGCCTTGACGGCCGCGACCTTCAGGCCACCGCGCAGGCGGTTCACGACCAGGGTCGCGAGCGCTTCGCCTTCGACGTCCTCCGCCACGATGACCAGCGGCTTGCCGGTCTGCACCACGGCCTCGAGCAGCGGCAACATCTCGTTCAACGAGGAGAGCTTCTTCTCGTTGATGAGGATGTAGGCGTCTTCCATCTCAACGCGCATCTTGTCGGCATTGGTAACAAAGTAGGGCGAGATGTAGCCGCGATCGAACTGCATGCCCTCGACGACGTCGAGCTCGGTCTCGAGCGACTTCGCTTCCTCGACGGTGATGACACCCTCGTTGCCGACCTTCTTCATGGCGTCTGCGAGGAATTTGCCGATCTCCGCGTCGCCGTTGGCCGAGATGGTGCCGACCTGGGCAATCTCCTCGTTGGAGGTGATCTTCTTGGAGTTCTTCTCGAGGTCCGCAACGACGGCCTCGACGGCGAGGTCGATACCGCGCTTGAGGTCCATCGGGTTCATGCCGGCGGCAACCGCCTTGCCGCCTTCACGGACGATCGCAGCCGCGAGCACGGTCGCGGTGGTGGTGCCGTCGCCGGCCGCGTCAGCGGACTTGGAGGCGACTTCGCGCACCATCTGGGCGCCCATGTTCTCGAACTTGTCGTCGAGCTCGATCTCCTTGGCGACGGTGACGCCGTCCTTGGTGATGCGGGGAGCGCCGAACGACTTGTCGAGGACGACGTTGCGGCCCTTCGGACCGAGCGTGACCTTCACGGCGTTGGCGAGGATGTCGACGCCGCGCAGCATGCGGTCGCGGGCGTCAACGCCGAATTTCACTTCTTTGGCTGACATATTGGTTTCCCTGAGTTCATCTCACCCTTGGCGTGGCGCCCGGCAGGCGCTCCTCAGGGGTGAGCGGTGCGAGCGGTTGAATTAGGCGGCCTTCTTGTTGGAAGCGGGAGTTTCGAGCACGCCCATGATGTCGCTTTCCTTCATGATCAACAGCTCCTGGCCGTCGATCTTGACCTCGGTGCCCGACCACTTGCCGAACAGCACGCGGTCGCCGACCTGGACGTCGATCGGGATCAGCTTGCCGCTCTCGTCGCGGCCGCCGGGGCCGACGGCGATCACTTCGCCCTGGGAGGGCTTTTCCTTGGCCGTATCGGGAATGATGATGCCGCCAGCGGTCTTCTCTTCTGCGTCGATGCGCTTGACCACGACGCGGTCGTGAAGCGGACGGAATTTCATGCAGTCCTCCTAAGCATTTGCATTAGATGGAGATTTTGGGTTGTTAGCAATCGATGCCCGCGAGTGCTACGCAGGCGAGATGGAGATAGGACAGGTTTTTTACGGGAGCAAGGGGCTCGTGGCAGAAAAGCGGGATACTTAGCCACCTGATCCGATAGTTGCGTTTACGATCATTAGCTGGCCTTAACACTGGCCTCGGACCACCTAGCCAAAACCGCGGCTGAGGCACTGAATGTCAGCAGGTTCTTAAACTCGTCGGCCTGAGGTGAGTTGGTCGTGTGCAACACATTTAGCTCGTTGGGTAAAGCATCGACCGGGTGGCTTCTCAGCTGAGGTCAAGCCCCTCCCGATATGCAC